>CATPBM010000246.1 GCA_955652625.1 uncultured Steroidobacteraceae bacterium | reverse complement strand
GACCTACGGCACGGTCAAGGCGATGACCCCCGAGGAGCTCGAGGGGCTCGGTGCCCAGATCATCCTCGGCAACACTTTTCACCTGATGCTGCGCCCGGGGCCGCAGATCATCGCCGCCCACGGCGGCCTGCACGGCTTCATGCACTGGGCGCATCCGATTCTCACCGACTCGGGCGGCTTCCAGGTCTTCAGCCTCAAGAGCCTGCGGCGTATCAGCGAGGAGGGGGTGCGCTTTCGCTCGCCGGTCGATGGCCGGGAGGTGCGGCTGAGGCCCGAAGATTCCATGGATGTACAGCTCGCTCTGCGCTCGGACATCGCCATGGCGCTCGATGACTGTACCGAGCATCCGGCTACCGAGGCCGAGGCGCGCGCGTCCATGGAGCGCTCGATGCGCTGGGCGGCGCGCAGTCACGCCCACTACTACCGGCCCGAGCTCGGGCAGGCGCCCGGCGGACTCTTCGGGATCGTGCAGGGAGGCATGCACCTGCCGCTGCGCCTGGCCTCGCTCGAGGCGCTGCTGCGCCTTGACTGGCCGGGACTCGCGGTCGGCGGGCTCGCGGTCGGCGAGCCGGAGGAAGAGCGCCTCAGGGTCCTGGAGAGCGTGGTGCCGCACATGCCCGCCGGGCAGCCGCGCTATCTCATGGGTGTCGGCCGGCCGGAGGACATCGTGGCTGCGGTGATGCGTGGCATCGACCTGTTCGATTGCGTCATGCCGACGCGCCACGCCCGTAATGGTCACCTGTTTACCGCCAGTGGTGTCATCAACATCCGTAACAGTGCCTTCGCCGCCGACCTCGCGCCGGTCGACGCAGACTGCGATTGTTATACCTGCCGCAACTACAGCCGGGCCTATTTACGCCATCTGGACCGCTGCAACGAGATCCTGGGGTCGCGGCTCAACACCATCCACAACCTGCACTTCTATATCGGGCTGATGGGTGCGCTGCGCGCCGCCATTGCCAGTGGGGGCCTGGAGCCCTGGGCGAGGGGGTTCCTCGCGGCCCGGCGCGGCGCCGGTGCTGTGGCATAATGCCGCCCTTTTCGCTGCCCGGACCGCATACATGAATGGTTTGATCTCCGACGCCTGGGCGCAGTCCGCCCCGGGTCCGCTTGGCGGACAGTTCAATTTCATCCTGATGATGGCCGCGTTCATCGCGCTCTTCTATTTCATGCTCATCCGTCCGCAGCAGAGGCGGGCGAAGGAGCACCAGGCGCTGGTCTCGAAGCTGACGGCGGGCGATGAGGTGGTGACGAGCGGCGGACTCCTCGGCCGCGTCACCGACGTAGGCGACATCTTCGTCACGCTGGAGATCGCCGACGGCGTGCGCATCAAGGTGCAGAAAGTTCAGATCACGCAGCTGATGCCCAAGGGCACGCTGAAGAGCTCCTGAAGATGCTCGAGTACGCCCGCTGGAAGTACATCCTGGTAGCGGTCGTGCTGCTGCTCGCGCTGCTGTTCGCATTACCGAATTTCTTCGGCGAGGATCCGGCGCTGCAGGTGGCGCGCAAGGACCACAACGCCGTCACCGTCGATGCGGCCAGGGCGGTGGAGACCTTCCTTACGCAGCGCGCCATCCGTTTCGCGAAGAGCTACATCGACACTGGCCGCCTCATGGTGCGCTTCGCCAACGTGCCCGATCAGCTGGCGGCGCGCGACGCGGTCGACGAGCAATACAAGGGCACCTACATCACCGCCCTGTCGTTCGCGCCACGCACGCCGGACGCGTTGCGCGCGGTCGGTCTGCGCCCGATGCCGCTGGGACTCGACCTGCGCGGCGGACTGTATCTGCTGTACCAGGTCGACGTGAACGCCGCGGTCACCCAGGCGCTCGAGGGCTACGTGCAGGATGCGCGCCGCGCGCTGGCCGCCGCCAACATCTCGGTGAAGGACGTCACCACGGTCGCGGTGGGGAGCGATCGGCCGAATGCCGTGCGCGTGGTGCTGCCGCCGGAGGCCGACGTCGCCGCCGCGCGCAACGCACTCAACTCGGCGCTGCAGGGCCTGACGATCAGCACCGAGAGCCTCGCCAGCGGCTCCGCCATCACCGGCGCCATGACCACGGCGCAGATCCGCGAGCGCCAGGACTACGCCATCCAGCAGAACATCACGACGCTGCGCAATCGCGTGAACGAGCTGGGCGTGTCCGAGCCGATCGTGCAGCGCCAGGGAATCGACCGCATCAATGTACAGCTGCCCGGCGTGCAGAATTCCGCCGACGTGAAGGACATCCTCGGCCGCGTGGCCACCCTCGAGTTTCGTCTCGAGGATATGCAGAACAACTCCTTCGAGGCCATGCAGAGCGGGCGCGCGCCGCTCGGCTCCAAGCTCTACACCCACACGCGCTTCGGCCGTCCGGTGCTGCTCAAGCGCGAGGTGATCGCCACCGGCGACCAGCTGACCAATGCCACCAGCGGCCAGTCGCAGGAGGGACCGGCGGTCAACGTGAAACTCGACGCGCGCGCCGGCGAGAACATGCTCAAGACCACGCGCGCGAACCTCAACAAGCGCATGGCGGTGGTGCTCATCGAGAAACGTCGCGAGACCAGCGACGTCAACGGCAAGAAAGTCTCGCGCGAGGTGACCGACGAGGAGGTCATCAACGACGCCACCATACGCGGCATCTTCGCCAACAACTTTCAGATCACGGGCCTGCAGGCCGGGGAGGCGCGCGAGCTGTCGCTGCTGCTGCGCTCCGGCTCACTTGCGACCGTCATTTACGAGATCGAGGAGCGCGCCGTGGGCCCGAGCCTCGGTCGCGACAACATCCAGAAGGGCGTCACGGCGCTGATAGTGGGCATGGCCGGGGTGTTCCTGTTCATGGCCGTCTATTACAAGACCTTCGGCGTGGTCGCCGATGTGGTGCTGCTCGCCAACGTCGTGCTCCTGACGGCGCTGCTTTCGATGATGCGCGCGTCGCTGTCGCTGCCGGGCATCGCCGGCATCATTCTCACCGTCGGCATGGCGGTGGACGCCAACGTGCTGATCTACGAGCGCATCCGCGAGGAAATCCGCCGGGGCGTCTCCCCGCAGGCGGCGATCCGCGCCGGCTTCGAGAAGGCGTTCTCGGCGATCACCGACTCGAACATCACCACGCTGATCGCCGGGGTGGTGTTGTGGGTGCTGGGCAGCGGCCCGATCCGCGGCTTCGCCATTGTGCTGACGCTCGGCATTGCCACCTCGATGTTCACCTCCCTGATGGGCAGCCGCGCACTGCTCACTTTCATGTACGGCGGGCGGCGCAAGATCGCGCGCCTGTCAATCTGACGGCGCGCCACAAGGATTTACATAGTGGAATTTTTCAGCCACCAGACCAGCTATCCGTTCATGGCCACACGCAAGGTGTGGTACGCGCTCTCGGTGGTGCTGATGGTCGTCTCGCTCGCCTCGTTCTTCACGCGCGGGGTAAATCTCGCCATCGACTTCACCGGCGGGGTGAGCGCCGAGGTCAGCTTCCCGCGGGCGGTGAACGTCGATGAGGTGCGCG
>CATPBM010000245.1 GCA_955652625.1 uncultured Steroidobacteraceae bacterium | reverse complement strand
GCCATTCCTCGGCTCGCGCCCGACGGCCTCGGCGAGGCGCGCCATGCGCGCGGCGAGGGATTCCGGCTCGGGAGCGGGCTCGGACAGGAAAGAGTCGACTGCGAAGGACTGCGTCGCGGCGTCCTCCCCCTGCGCCCGCGCGAGCGCCCGCACTCTGCCGGAATTCACTGCCTGGCCGTAGGCACTGACCGGCAGCACCGGGGGCAGGTCGATGACCGGCACCAGCAGTTCCTCGACGTTGAGCTTCACGCCGATGTCGTGGTCCGCAGCGCGACCGAGGGTATGCAGGGCGTGAATGCTGGTCGGCACCGCGGCGGCACCGGTTTCTTCCGGCGCCTGGCGCTGCTCGAGAGCGGCGACGATGTGATACTCGCCCATGCGCAGCACGTCGCCGTTGGCAAGGCGGTAACCGCTCGAGCCGCGTTTGGCGAGCGGTTCCATGTCGTCGTTCACGTACACGCCGTTGGTGCTGACGTCCTGCAGGTAGAAGTGGCCTTCGCGGAACTGCACGCGGGCGTGATGCGCGGAGACGTAACGCAGCGGATCAGGCAGCACCCAGTCATTGTCGGCCGAGCGGCCGATACTGCCGCCTTCCACCGTGAAAGTGGCGCTGCTGCGTTCCGCGAGCGAACGCCGCTGGTCGCTGACGATCCGCAGCCTGAGCATTTTTCCCCTCAAAGAGCCATCCGTCCGTTGTGCGAGAGCCTGCAATACGGTGTCATGCGGGCGCGACAGCTTCCCCGGCACGCCCGGACATATAATGTGGGCATCAAAGTAGCAGCGACCCCAACCCCAGCCATGGCAACCAGTCACATTTTTCGCATTATGTTCGTGAATCAGGGCAAGGTTTACGAGGTCTACGCCCGGCGCGTGAGCCACGGGGAGCTGTTCGGATTCATCGAGGTCGAGGAGCTATTGTTCGGGGAGCGCTCCTCGGTGGTCCTCGATCCTTCCGAGGAGCGCGTCAAGGGCGAATTCTCGGGCGTGAAGCGCACCTTCCTGCCGATGCATTCGATCCTGCGCATCGACGAAGTGAAGAAGCACGGAGTCAGCAAGATCACCGCGCTGGAAAGCAGCGCCAACGTCGCGCAGTTCCCGATGCCGATGTATTCGACGCCGCCGGGCGAGAAGAAGTGAGGCGCGCGTAGTCCATGCTGCAGATCCCCGGGTCGCCGGCACTGTCCGCGTTCCGCATCGAAAAGCTCCTGCAGCGTCTGACGGCGCTCGAACCGGCGCTCAGCGCGCTCGATGCGCGCTTCATGCACTTCGCCGATGTCACGCAGCCCCTGAGCGCCGCCGAGCGTGCGATTCTCGGGGCGTTGCTGACCTACGGACCGAGCCTGCCGGCGCCGGCCGCGGAGGCTGCGGGGGAGTGCGTGCTGGTGGTGCCGCGCGCCGGCACGATCTCCCCCTGGTCCAGCAAGGCGACCGATATCGCACGGGTGTGCGGACTGGCCAGCGTGCTGCGTCTCGAGCGCGGCATCGAGTACCGGCTGCGCGCGCGCCGTGCGCTGGGGCCGGAGAAGCTCACGCGGCTGGCGCCGGTCCTGTGCGATCGCATGACCGAGATGGCGCTGCTTGATCCGGCGCAGGCGTCGCGCCTGTTCGCGCACTCAGCGCCGCAGCCCCTGGCGCGCGTGTCACTCGCCGGCGGCCGCGCGGCGCTCGAGCAGGCGGATCGCGCGCTGGGCCTCGCGCTGTCGGGCGACGAGATGGACTATCTGCTCGAGAGCTTTGCGCAGTTGAAGCGCGACCCCACCGACGTCGAGCTCATGATGTTCGCGCAGGCGAACTCCGAACACTGCCGCCACAAGATCTTCAACGCCGCCTGGGTGATCGACGGCGAGCCCCGCGCTGAGTCGCTGTTCGCCATGATCCGCCACACGCACGCAGTGAGTCCTGCGGGGGTACTGTCCGCCTACCGCGACAACGCGGCGGTCATCGAAGGCGCTCCCGGCACGCGCTATTTCCCCGCACCCGGCACCGGCATCTACCGCGCCTGCGTCGAGCCGATCGAGATCCTCATGAAGGTCGAGACCCACAATCACCCGACCGCAATCTCGCCGTTTCCGGGCGCGGCGACCGGCGCGGGGGGCGAGATCCGAGACGAGGGCGCCACCGGACGGGGCGCTCGACCCAAGGCGGGACTCACCGGCTTCACGGTTTCCAACCTGCGCATCCCCGGTTTCGAGCGGCCCTGGGAGCACCAGTTCGGCGCGCCCGTGCGCATCGCCTCCCCGCTCGACATCATGATAGAGGGGCCAATCGGGGCGGCCTCGTTCAACAACGAGTTCGGCCGGCCGGCGATCTGCGGCTATTTCCGTACTTTCGAGCAGCAGGCCCCCGGGGACCCGCCGCAACGCCTGCGCGGCTACCACAAGCCGATCATGATCGCCGGGGGTCTGGGGAGCGTGCGCCGCGCGCACGTGGAGAAGGCCGAGGTGCCGGTGGGCGCCAGTCTCGTGGTGCTCGGCGGCCCCGCCATGCTGATCGGTCTCGGCGGCGGCGCCGCCTCGTCGCTGGCCGGCGGCGCCAGCTCGGCGGAACTGGATTTCGCCTCGGTGCAGCGCGATAACGCCGAGATGCAGCGGCGTTG
>CATPBM010000244.1 GCA_955652625.1 uncultured Steroidobacteraceae bacterium | reverse complement strand
CCTTCTACGACTACGAGGCGAAGTACTTCCGCGACGATACGCGTTACTACTGTCCCTCGGGTCTGGCGGCAGCTCCCGAAGCGCATCTGAAGAATCTGGCGCTCGCCGCTTTCGAGGCCGCCGGCGCCTCGGGCTGGGGGCGGGCGGATTTCATGATGGACGCCTCCGGACGCCCGCAGCTGCTGGAGATCAACACCATTCCCGGCATGACGAGCCACAGCCTGGTGCCCATGGCCGCGCGCGCCGTGGGCATCGACTTCGAAGAGCTGGTGTGGCGCGTGCTCGAGACGAGCTTCACGCGCCGGCTCGCGCTCCCCGCCGCGCAGGGGAGGGAGTAGCAGATGCTGGGCCGCCCTAAAAACCGCCGCAAGCCCTCGGAAGCACGCTTCAGGCTTAAGCGAGTCAACTGGCGTGCGCTCACGATCGCGGCCGGCGCACTGGCGGTGACGGGCGCCCTCGGCGCGGGCGTCATGTGGGCGCTGAACCAGCCCATCGAGACGGTCGCGGTGGAGGGGCGCTTCCAGCGCGTGGCGCCGGTGGATGTCGAGCGCGTGGTGAAGACCCAGGTGCACGGCACGGGCCTGCTGTCGGTGGATCTCGCGGCGGTGCGCCGCGCCATCCACACGCTCCCCTGGGTCGATGCGGTCAGCGTGCAGCGCGCCTGGCCGCGGGGGCTGCACGTGCTGGTGATCGAGCAGACCGCCGCCGCGCGCTGGGGCGAGCGCGGACTGCTCAACACCCGCGGCGAGCTGTTCGATACCGACGAGCGGCACATCCCGCCGGAGCTTGCGCAGCTGGAGGGCCCCATCGGCAAGGAGTCGGTGGTGGCGCAACGCTACCTCGCAGCTGTTGGGCGACTGGTGCAGGCCGGAGTACGCCTCACCGCCCTGCGGCTCGACGCCCGCGGCGCCTGGGAACTGGATCTAGCCAACGGGGTCACCGTGCGCCTGGGGAGGCGTCAGGTCGATGAGCGCTTCGAGAAATTCATGAACACCGCGTTGAAGCTCGTCACGCAGCGCGGCGAGGACATTGCCTACGTGGATATGCGCTACACAAACGGGTTCGCCATCGGCTGGCGCGGTAACGCGGCCCGCAGCGCGGGTCATGAGGGTGGTCACGATGCTTAAGCGGACGGAACGCAACCTGATCGTCGGGCTCGACATCGGCACTTCCAAGGTCGTGTCGCTGGTGGGCGAAGTGGGCCTCGATGGCTCGATCGAGCTGCTGGGCCTGGGCTCGCAACCCTCACGCGGACTGAAGAAAGGCGTCGTGGTCAACATCGAGTCCACGGTGCAGTCCATACAGCGCGCGGTGGAGGAAGCCGAGCTCATGGCCGGCTGCGAGATCCATTCGGTGTTCGCCGGCATTGCCGGCAGTCACGTACGCAGTCTCAACTCCCACGGCGTCGTCGGGGTGCGCGACAAGGAAGTCAGCCACGGCGACGTCGAGCACGTTATCGATGCGGCCAAGGCCGTGGCGATCCCCGCCGACCAGAAGATCCTGCACGTGCTGCCGCAGGAATTCATCGTCGACGGGCAGGAGGGTATCCGCGACCCGATCGGCATGTCGGGAGTGCGCCTCGAGGCCAAGGTGCACATCGTCACCGGCGCCGACAGCGCCGCGCAGAACATCGAGAAGTGCATTCAGCGCTGCGGGCTGGAGGTCGACGACGTGGTGCTCGAGCAGCTCGCCTCGAGCTTCGCCGTCCTCACCGACGATGAGAAGGAGCTCGGCGTATGCCTGGTCGATATCGGCGGCGGCACGACGGACCTGGCGGTGTTTGCCAACGGCGCGATCCGCCATACCGCGGTGATCCCGATCGCCGGCGACCAGGTGACCAACGACATCGCGGTGTCGATGCGCACCCCGACCCAGTATGCGGAAGACATCAAGATCCGCTACGCGTGCGCGCTCTCGCAGCTCGCCAACCCCGACGAGAGCATCGAGGTGCCGAGCGTCGGGGAGCGCCCGGCGCGGCGCCTGGCACGGCAGACGCTCGCCGAGATCGTCGAGCCGCGCTATGAGGAGCTCTACGGCCTGGTGCGCGAGGAGCTGCGCCGCAGCGGGTTCGAGGAAATGATCGCCGCGGGCATCGTGCTCACCGGCGGCAGCGCCAAGATGGAGGGCGCGATCGAGCTCGCCGAAGAGGTGTTCCACGTGCCGGTGCGCTTAGGGGTCCCGCAGACCGTGCGCGGGCTCACCGACGTGGTGCGCAACCCCATTTACTCCACCGGCGTGGGACTGCTGCTCTACGCCCGTGACAACGTTTTGCCCGCACGTCGCGGGGGCTCCCTGGGCGGGAATGCCAAGTCGGTCATCGACCGCATGCGCTCCTGGTTTCAGGGGAACTTTTGAAGCTGACAGAGCAAGAGAACGACTCAACCAACCATTTGTTTTTTTGGCACTAAGGAGCGAGAACCATGTTTGAACTGATGGACGCGTATAGCCAGAGCGCCGTCATAAAGGTGATCGGCGTGGGCGGCGGCGGCGGCAACGCCGTAGCGCACATGGTCACCACCGGCATCGACGGTGTGGAGTTCATGTGCGTCAACACCGACTCCCAGGCCCTGAAACACGCCAAGGTGAAGACGGCGCTGCAGATCGGCTGCAACATCACCAAGGGCCTGGGCGCGGGCGCGGACCCGGAGGTCGGGCGCCAGGCGGCGATGGAGGACCGCGACCGCATCGTCGAGCTCGTCGAGGGGTGCGACATGCTGTTCATCACCGCCGGCATGGGCGGCGGCACCGGCACCGGG
>CATPBM010000243.1 GCA_955652625.1 uncultured Steroidobacteraceae bacterium | reverse complement strand
GGGCGTGCCGCGGCGGGGATAAGCGGCAGGGAGCGCTCAGTGCCCGCGACCTCCCAGAAGGCGAGATGCCGGTTGCCGCTCAAGGCAGCCAGCGCCCCGGCGGCGGCGAGAGCTTCGAGGTCGCCGCGATCGAGCGCCGCACGTGCGGCGAGATCCTGCACACTGGTAAAGGCGCGGGTGGCGCGCGCGCCGATCAGGCGTGTCGTCCCGGCCTCGGACAAGGACTTCACCAGGCGCAGGCCGAGCCGCAGGGCAGGCTCGCCGTCGGGGCGCTGCTCGAGCGATGAGTCCCAGCCGCTCACGCACACGTCCACCGCGCGCACCTCGACAGCGTGGGCACGCGCATCGCGCACCAGCTGCGCCGGCGCATAAAAGCCCATGGGCTGGCTGTTGAGCAGCGCGCAGGCGAATGCCGCCGGCTCGTAACACTTGAGCCAGGCGGAGTCATACACCAGCAGCGCAAAGCTCAGGGCATGCGCTTCCGGAAAGCCGTACTCGCCGAAACCAAGCATCTGCTGATAGATGCGCTGCGCGAACTCGTGCGGATAGCCCTTGGCGCGCATCCCCTCCAGCAAACGCTCCTGAAAGGCGTCGAGCCCCCCGGTGCGCTTCCATGCGCCCATCGCGCGGCGCAGCGCATCCGCCTCTCCCGGAGTGAAGCCCGCGGCGACGATCGCGATCTGCATCACCTGTTCCTGGAAGATCGGCACGCCGAGCGTGCGATGCAACACCGCGCGCACCTCATCACCCGGATACTCCACCGGCTCCGCACCGCTGCGGCGCCGCAGGTACGGGTGCACCATGTCGCCCTGGATGGGGCCCGGTCGCACGATCGCCACCTCGATGACCAGATCGTAATAGGAGCGTGGCTTCAGCCGCGGCAGCATGGCCATCTGTGCGCGCGACTCGATCTGGAACACGCCGATGGTGTCGGCGCGGCAGATCATGTCGTAAACGCGCGCGTCCTCGGCGGGCAGCGCACCGAGCGCATAGCGGGTACCGCGGTATTCATTTACCAACGTGAACGCGCGCCTGAGCGCCGTCAGCATGCCGAGCGCCAGCAGGTCCACCTTCAGGAGCCCGAGGTCATTGAGGTCATCCTTGTCCCACTGCACCACGGTGCGCTCGGCCATGGCCGCGTTCTCGATGGGCACCAGCTCCTCGAGCGGGCCTGCCGAGATCACGAAGCCGCCGACGTGCTGGGAGAGGTGCCGCGGAAACCCCGGAAACGCCACCAGCTCCCTCGCAAGCGGCAGCAGACGCGCGAGCCAGGGACTGTCGGGGTCGAAGCCCGCCTCCTGCATGCGCTGCGGCATGGAGGTGCTCCCATCCCACCACTGCATGACCTTGGCCAGGCGGGCGCTTTCCGCGGCCGTCAGACCGAAGGCCTTGCCCAGATCACGCAGCGCGCTGCGCGGGCGGTACATGATGACGGTGGCGGCAAGCGCGGCGCGTTCGCGGCCATACTTGTTATAGACGTATTGCAGCACCTCCTCGCGCCGCTCATGCTCGAAGTCGATGTCGATGTCCGGTGGCTCGTTGCGCTCGCGCGAAATGAAGCGCTCGAACAGCAGCGCCGCGCCGCGCTGCGGGTCGACCGAGGTGACCCCCAGGCAGTAGCACACGCGCGAGTTGGCCGCCGAGCCGCGCCCCTGGCACAGGATCCCCTTAGCGCGCGCGTAGGCGACGATATCGTGGACGGTGAGGAAGTAAGGCTCGTAGTGGAGCTCTTCGATGAGCGCGAGCTCGTGCTCGATCGCGGTGCGCTCGGCGTGCGGCACGCCGCCCGGCCAGCGCCAGTGCGCGCCCTCTTCCGTGAGCTGCCGCAGGTAACCGGCCGCGGTTTCACCCGCCGGCACGAGCTCGCGCGGATACTCGTAGCGCAGCTCATCGAGGCAGAAGTGACAGCCGTGCGCAACTTCCACGCTCCCCTCGAGGAGCTCGCGCGGATACAGCCGTTGAAGACGCGCGCGCTCGCGCAGGTAACGCTCGCCGTTGGCGTACAAGCGTGAGCCGACTTGCGCGATCGGCACGTTCAGGCGGATCGCCGTGAGAGCGTCCTGCAGCCGGCGGCGCCCGCGCACATGCATGTGCACGTCACCGCTGGCGATGAGTGGCACGCCGCACTGCGCGCCGATCTGCTGGAGCGTGACGAAACGTTCGCCGTCTGTGCCCTCGCGCAGCAGCTCGACGCTGATCCTTACCCTGCCGGGGAAGCGCTCGGCGAGCCAGCGCAGCTCTTCCGACTGCGGCCGTGCCGCCGGCAGCCACAGGATGAAGCACTGCCCGGGATTTATAGCCTCGAGATCGGCGCGCGTGAGCGCGTATTCCCCCTTCTCGGCCGCGCGCCGGCCGCGGGTGATCAGGCGGCACAGTCGGGCGTAGCCGTGCCGGTCGATGGCGAGCGCGACGAAGGTAAGTCCGCAGCTCAAGCGAAACTCCGAACCAATGATGAGCTTCACCTGCCGGTCCTTCGCCGCCATGTGGGCGCGCACCGCGCCGGCCACCGAGCACTCGTCGGTTATCGCGAGCGCGCTGTAGCCGAGCGCGTCCGCCTGCTCCACCAGCTCGTGTGGATGCGAGGCGCCGCGCAGGAAAGTGAAGTTGGAAAGGCAATGCAGCTCCGCGTATGCCGGCGGCTCTGGCTCGCCGCCGCCAGCACGTGCGGCGGCACGACCTGCGGCCCGCGTCTTCACCCGAAAACGCCGTGCAGAAACCAGCCATGCGGGGCCGCGCGCTCGCGGAAGACCCACAACCGCACGCCATGGATGTCGATAGCGGTGTAGTAATCGCGGGTGATTTCGCCCCCGTCCCACCAGCCGGTCTCGATGCGCTCGGGTTCGCTCACGAGACGCAGCGGGCCGCGGCGGCGCGGCCGCCCGTTCTGCATGGCCAGTGGCTGCGGAGCGGCGAGTAGCCACAGGGGGCGCTGAGCGGAGCCGCAGGGGTGTATGGGGGCGTGCGCTGCGTCCCCGGCAGGCGGGCTTGTCAGGGCGGGCGGCGCGGTCAGCGACCAGGAGCTCTCCGGCCGATGTCCCTCGAGGAGTCCCAGGCCTTGTACCGCCTCGGGACCTAAGCGTGCGCGCAGCCGCTCGATGAGCCCGCTGGTTTCCCTTGCTGCGCCACCACCCTGCTCGCCCGGTTGCCACAGATTCTCAGAGCCTTGCCTGTGCGGCACCAGGCTATCCGCGCGCAGCTCGCAGGTCCGCACCGCTTCGGGCAGTTGCAGTGCGCTCAGGTGCTCGCCGAGCAGTCCGGCAAGCCGCTGCGCATCCGCGCACGGCGCCGCGAGCCGCAGCACGCAACGCGTCACTTGCCGCTGCCGGTGGGTAAGCAGGCACTCGAGCTCCGTCACGCCGCACTGTCGTGCCCTGAGGAAGACGCCGAGATCGGCGAACAGCGGCGCCAGCGCTGCGAGCAGTAAGTCATGACTGGCAATCTCGCAGCCGGGCTCACGGCGGCGGCGAAAGCGCTCGCGGGGGCGAAAAGCGGCGCGCACATCCGGCGCACGTCCGGTGAGCAAATCGAGGGTGGCGAGTTGCGCGGCGCCGAAACGGCGCGCAAAGCCGGCGCGCGGCAAACGCAGCACCGCGCCCACGGTGTGCACGCCCAGGCGCGTGAGGCGGGCGAGGGTTTCTTCCGGCCAGCGCAAAGCGGTGAGCGGCAAAGGCGCCAGTTGCCCTACGAGTTGCGCGGCATTCAGCACTTCCAGCGCCTTGCCGGCGCGCGCCGCCGTCAGCGCCGCGAGCGGGGTGGGCGCGAACGCGAGCACCGGCTGCACCTTGAAGCGCACACACTCGCTCATGAACGCGCTGCGCAGACCCGTCACGCCCGCGAACAGGTGCAGGCTGCCGCGCACCTCGAGCAGCAATCCGTCCGGCGGCGCGAGGCTCACGCGCGGCGTGAACCGCTGGGCGCGGGCCGCCAGAGACCCGAGCTTTTCCGCCGAATCCCATCCGGGCAGATGCACACCGGCCCACAGCTCCGGTGCCGGACTCGCCCCGGCCCCGGACGGAACTTCGCGCAGCGGCGCAACCGCCGGCGGCTTCGCCGGCCAGGCACCGTGCGGGATGCTTCGGAAGACACTTGCGCGCATGAGGGGTGCGCTTTCAAAGATTCAAACAGAAGGCACCGCGCGGGACGCCCCGGCCTTTCAAAAGCGTGATGCGCACGCCCGGGGCCAGCGGCTCGAGACTCAGGCGCAAAACCGCAGTCGAGGCTTGCCGGGCCGCGCGTCGCGGACGAAACAGCACTCCGAGCGTGCGGCCACGTTCGGCGGCGAGTTGCAGGCGGCGGATATCGCGTGGCTTGGGTTGCCGCGCCCAGGCGAGCACCGCATCGCAGGCGCCCGAGCCGAGCGTCTGCTCGAAAGCCCAAAGCGAACGCGTCCCGCCCACTACCGCCACCCGATCGAGCGCGACGCCCCGGGACGCAAGCGCCGGTGCAAAAGGAATCAGGGGCGGTGCGACCCACACGCACCAGCGTGCCGTGGCGGCACGCGTCAGCGCGGCGAGCGCGGGCAACAGCAGATACAGCTCGCCGCTGCCGAAACGGGAAACGAGGATTTCGATCAGACCGGTGCGGGGCCAGCCTTTGCCGGGCAGCCGCTCATCCAGTTCAGCAAATCCTGTGGGGAGCCCTCGCGGTGCGCGCACCGCGCTGCGGGCACGCCAGATAGCAGGGTGCTCGAGCAATCGAGCCAATTTCGGATCGCCAGCCACGCCAACTCACAGCAACGCAGGTCACATCAACCCGGCTGCGCGTCCCCGGCGCACCACGCCTACGACGATTCCCTCGATGAGCAGCGCCTCCTCTTTCAGGTCCACCCTGATCGGTTCAAATTCGGTGTTCTCAGGCAGCAGCCACACCACTGAGCCTTCCTGGCGGTAGCGTTTCACAGTGACCTCGTTCGCAAGCCGCGCCACCACGATCTGGCGACTGCGCACTTCGGAAGTGCGATGCACCGCGACCAGGTCTCCGTCGAGAATGCCGGCATCTTTCATGCTCATGCCGGTGACCTTCAGCAGGTAATGCGGCCGGGGCTGGAACACGCCCGGATCGATCTGCAGCCGCGCCTCGAAGTTCTCTTCGGCGAAAATGGGCTTGCCGGCGGCCACCCGGCCGATGAGCGGCAGCCCGATCTGCTCCCGGATGGTGTCCTTGAGCTGGATCCCCCGCGAGGTGCCCGGCACGAGCGCGATGACGCCCTTGCGGGCCAGGGCCCGCAAATGCTCCTCGGCGGCGTTGGCGGAGCGGAAGCCCAGCTCGCGCGCGATTTCGGCGCGCGTCGGCGGCATACCGGTATCGGAGATGAAGCGCTGGATGAGGCGCAGGATTTGTGTCTGGCGAGGGGTAAGATCGGACATTTCGCCTGCCTGTTTATATATACAGCTACTGTAATTATATCCAGATCAGCGTCCGCGGCAAGAGGGGCTCTGGGCGCAGCCAGCAACGGTTGCTGGTGAGTGCTGTGACCTCGCACGCTCACGCATGCGAGCGACGCAAATCACGCACCCTGACAAGACATTCCGCCTTGCAGCAACTGTCAGCAACCCGCAACGCAACTGCCCAAAATTCCAGTGTCAACTGCTCCGCCACCGTCGCAAACACGCGCGCGAGCTGACACTGCGCCTGTGATGCAACTGTCGCGAACAGAAGACAGACGCCTGTTTGGAGTTGCATTCCCGTGGTAAATTTGATGCAGTTGCGCGCGGCGAACGACGGCGGAACTTGCTTACCGGAGTCGGTTCGGTTATCAGGGACATCCCGAATCAACAACCCAAAGGGGACGTTTATGAAGTGCGCGAGCGTTGTGAAGGCGGCGGCTGCCGTGGCATTGGTGGTTGGACTGGCAGGGTGTACGGATCTGAAGCCCCTCCAAGCGGAAGTGGCAGATCTGAAGGCTCAGCTGGCCAAGGTGCAAGGTGACGTGTCGGCGGCAAAGAGCTCCGCTGATCAGGCGAACAGCGCGGCCCAATCGGCCAACCAGGCCGCCAGTGGCGCGCAGAGCACGGCCAACCAGGCGGTGGCTGCGGCCCATGCCAGCCAGTCGTGCTGCGACGCGACCAATGAGAAGATCGACCGGATGTTCAAGCGGTCGGTTTCCAAGTAAGACTTAAGCCTCTTACTGAAAATCAAAACGC
>CATPBM010000242.1 GCA_955652625.1 uncultured Steroidobacteraceae bacterium | reverse complement strand
GGACAGGGTCTGCCGATGTTCAGCGCCGAGGAGCTGCGGCGCTTCATCTCCCAGGCGCGCTGGGTGACGGTGAACGAGTACGAGTGGCAGCTGCTGCAGCAGAAGACCCAGTGGCCCGCGGCCGAGCTGACGGCGCGCGTCGAGGCCTTGATCGTGACCCGCGGCGCCGGGGGCTCGACCATTCATACGCGTGATGGGGAGCTTGCGATCGCGGCCGCCGCGGCCGGCGCGGTTGTGGATCCGACCGGCTGCGGGGATGCTTACCGCGCCGGTCTCATTCATGGGCTGTTGCGCGGCCTTGACTGGCGGGCCGCGGGACATATTGCCTCGCTTATGGGGGCGATCAAGATCGAGTCGCGCGGCACGCAGAATCATCACTTTACGCCCGCGCAATTCGCCGCCCGCCTGGCGGCGGCTTTTCCTTAATCCCCGCTCCCCAAGCGTGCAGGCGTCGGCAAGCGCGCTGCCATCTGGGTTAAACTGAACGCTTTCACACTCCCAAAGGACTGCGGCGGAACGACCCCATGACGAATGAGTATCTCTTTACCTCCGAGTCTGTCTCCGAAGGACACCCGGACAAGGTTGCGGATCAGATTTCCGACGTAGTGCTGGATGCGATCCTCAGGGAAGACGACCGCGGACGCGTCGCCTGCGAGACGCTGGTCAAGACCGGCGTGGTCATCGTCGCGGGCGAGGTCACGACCAAGGCGTGGGTGGACGTCGAGGCGCTGGTGCGCAAGACCGTGCTCGATATCGGCTACAACTCCTCGGACATGGGATTCGACGGTGGCAGCTGCGGCGTGCTCAACCTCATCGGCAAGCAGTCCCCGGACATCGCCCAGGGAGTCGACCGCAAGGACGAGCGCAAGCAGGGGGCAGGCGACCAGGGACTGATGTTCGGTTACGCCACCAACGAGACCGATGTGCTCATGCCGGCGCCGATCACGCTCGCCCACCGCCTGGTGAAGCGCCAGGCGCAGGTGCGCAAGTCTGGAAAACTTCCGTGGCTGCGCCCGGATGCCAAGAGCCAGGTCACCCTGCGTTACGCGGACCACAAGCCGGTGGGGCTCGAGGCGGTGGTGCTGTCGACCCAGCACAGCCCCGAGGTGTCGACCAAGACGCTGCGCGAGGCGGTGATGGAGGAAATCCTCAAGCCCATCCTGCCGACGAAGTGGGTGGACAAGCGCACCAAGTACCACATCAATCCGACCGGGCGCTTCGTGATCGGCGGACCGGTCGGGGACTGCGGACTCACCGGTCGCAAGATCATCGTTGACACCTACGGCGGCTATGCGCGCCACGGCGGCGGGGCCTTCTCCGGCAAGGACCCCTCCAAGGTCGACCGCTCCGCGGCGTACGCTGTGCGTTATGTCGCCAAGAACATCGTGGCGGCGGGACTCGCCGAGCGCTGCGAGGTGCAGGTGTCGTATGCCATCGGCGTCGCCGAGCCGACCTCGATCATGGTGGAGACCTTCGGCACCGGCCGCCTATCACGCGAGCGCCTGACGCAGATCGTGCGCAAACACTTCGATCTCACCCCCTACGGGTTGCGCGAGATGCTGGACCTGGTGCGACCGATCTACCAGAAGACCGCCACCTACGGGCACTTCGGGCGCACCGAGCCGGAATTCACCTGGGAGCGCACCGATCTTGCCGAAACACTCGCTGCGGAGGCGAAGGGGATGCGCGCCGCGTGAAGTAAACGCAGCCGCGTTTTCGCGGCAACCACGCTTGCCGAGGAGCGTTGCGACGGGCCGGTGCGCGTTTTAAGCGCAGCGGGCCTGCCAGGCTCGGAAGCGGAGGTCACCACACGGCGCTCACTCTGTATATCCGGAGTATCGAGTATGAACGCCACACTGAAACCCGCCGCCAGCGCCGACCACAGAGTCGCGGACCTGAGCCTCGCCGACTGGGGACGCAAGGAGATTGCGATCGCCGAGACCGAGATGCCAGGTCTCATGGCGATCCGCGAGGAATACGCGCGCAGCCAGCCCCTGAAGGGAGCGCGCATCGCCGGCTCCCTGCACATGACCATCCAGACCGCGGTGCTCATCGAGACGCTGCAGGCGCTGGGCGCGGAGGTGCGCTGGGCCTCGTGCAACATTTTCTCCACCCAGGATCATGCAGCCGCCGCTATCGCGGCCCGGGGCACGGCGGTGTTCGCCTGGAAGGGCGAGTCGCTCACCGACTACTGGGAGTACACGCACCGCATCTTCGAATGGCCCGATGGCGGCTACGCCAACATGATTCTCGATGACGGCGGGGATGCGACGCTGCTGCTGCACCTGGGGACGCGCGCCGAGAGCGACGCGGGGCTCATCGCCAACCCGGCGAGCGAGGAGGAGCGCGCGCTGTTTGCCGCCATCCGCTCACGCCTCAAGAGCGATCCGCAGTGGTATTCCAGCCGCATCGGCAAGGTGCGGGGCGTCACCGAGGAGACCACCACCGGGATCAAGCGGCTCTACCAGATGGCGAAGCAGGGAACGCTCGCCTTTCCCGCCATCAACGTCAACGATTCGGTCACCAAGAGCAAGTTCGACAACCTGTACGGCTGCCGCGAGTCGCTGGTGGACGCCATCAAGCGCGCCACCGACGTCATGATCGCCGGCAAGGTCGCGGTGGTGTGCGGTTACGGGGATGTCGGCAAGGGTTGCGCGAGCGCACTGCGCGCGCTGTCGGCGCAGGTGTGGGTGACCGAGATCGACCCGATCTGCGCGCTGCAGGCGGCCATGGAAGGCTACCGCGTGGTCACCATGGAATATGCGGCCGACAAGGCCGACATCTTCGTCACCGCGACCGGCAACTTCCAGGTGATCACGCACGATCACATGACGCGCATGAAGCACAATGTGATCGTGTGCAACATCGGCCACTTCGACAACGAGATCGATGTTGCGAGCCTGAAGCAGTACAAGTGGGAGAACATCAAGCCCCAGGTCGACCATGTCATCCTGCCCGACGGCCGGCGGCTCATCCTGCTGGCCGAAGGACGCCTCGTGAATCTCGGGTGCGGAACCGGCCATCCGAGCTACGTGATGAGCTCGAGTTTCGCGAACCAGACCATCGCGCAGGTGGAGCTGTTCACGCACCCGGCGCGCTATCCCCTCGGAGTCCACGTGCTGCCCAAGCACCTGGACGAGAAGGTCGCGCGGCTGCAGCTGAAGAAGCTCAACGTCGAGCTCTCGCGGCTCACCGAGAGCCAGGCGCGCTACATCGGCGTGGACGTCGCCGGGCCCTACAAGCCCGATCACTACCGCTACTGATGAGCGCCGCGTCGCAGGATGCAGGCCCGGCCCGCGGGCACAGCGCGGCGGCGGCGCCGCGCGCCGCCGGCGGCGCGATACTGCTCGACGGCAACGCGGTCGCCGCCCGTGTGCGCGCCGAGGTGGCCACGCGGGCCGCCGCGTTCGCCCTGCGCCACGGCCGGCGCCCGGGGCTGGCGGTGGTGCAGGTGGGCGAAGATGCGGCCTCCAGCGTCTATGTGCGCAACAAGCGCAAGTCGTCCCAGGAGACCGGGATCGAGTCATTCGCCCACGATCTGCCCGGCTCCACCGGCGAGGCAGCGATTCTCGCCCTCATCGACACACTCAATCGCGATGAGCGTGTCGACGGCATTCTGGTGCAGCTGCCTTTGCCTGCCGGGGTGGATGCCAATCGGGTCATGGACGCGCTCGACCCCGCCAAGGATGTCGACGGCTTTCACCCGGTCAACACGGGACTGCTGGCGCAGAAGCGCCCGCGGTTGCGTCCGTGCACCCCCTTTGGCGTCATCCGCCTCGCGCAGGAGTACGGTATCGCGCTCACCGGTGTGCGCGCGACCGTCGTCGGCGCTTCCAACATCGTCGGCCGCCCCATGGCGCTGGAGCTGCTGCTGGCACGCGCGACCGTGACCGTCTGTCACACCGGAACCCGCGACCTGCGCGCCGAGGTGGAGCGTGCGGAGCTGCTGGTCGCCGCGGTCGGCAAGGCGGGATTCATTCCCGGGGAGTGGAT
>CATPBM010000241.1 GCA_955652625.1 uncultured Steroidobacteraceae bacterium | reverse complement strand
CGCTAGCTATATTTGGCGCGCCACCCTGGGCGACCGTCATTGGGGTCATCGGGCTTATGGCAGTCATTGTTCTGAATGGTAGGTATTGGACCTTCGAGAAGCTGGCGCTGCTGTTCTGCGCCTTGAACCTGATCTACATCCCGGGTGCCTTTCTGGTACACCCGTCCGTTCGGCAAGTATTGCAGCAGGGCCTGATTCCAAATTTCGCCGGCGGATTCAACGGGCAGCTGTTCTTTTTCCTAATGGCCAACATCGGTACGACGATTGCTCCCTGGATGCTGTTCTTTCAGCAGAGCGCTGTCGTCGATAAGGGGATGCTGGAGAAGGATATACCCTGGGGTCGCTTCGACACGTTACTCGGCTCAATCGTGACCGTGGTGGTCGCCGTCTTCATTGTCGTCGTGACTGGGACGGTCTTGCCTGGCGTCGACATCGACAGCGCGGCGCAGGCGGCCCAAGAATTAATGAAGACCGACCGCTACGTCGGGGCCTTTATGGCCATTGGTCTGTTCGATGCCGGCCTGCTGGGCGCTATCTGCATTTCGCTCGCGACCTCATGGGCGTTTGGCGAGATCTTCGGCTGGGCTCATTCCCTCAATACGAAGATTCGCCAGGCGCCATGGTTCTATGCGACCTACTTCTTCATGCTCGGAACCGCCGGCGCGGTCGTACTGATCCCGCGCGCACCACTGGTCCTAATCACGTTGTTCGTGCAGGTGATCGCCGTCACCCTACTGCCTGCGGCCCTCGTGTTCCTGATCCTTCTCCTCAATGACCGCACGGCCGTTGGCGAGTACTGCAACACGCCCAGGCAGAATCTCATTGGCTCTTTTATCGTCGTTTCGATCGTGGTCTTGTCGACCCTGTATGGCGTCTCCGTAATGTTTCCGAACCTGATCCAGTAGGCGGTGATCGCAATATGAAATTCAGGAATTTCATCGGGAAGATCAAGGAAATTAATGACCGTTATCGCGAGCCGCGCATTGAGATGTCGGGCGCCGTTCGAGTTTCGCTAATGGCGCTGCGGCTGTACCTCTTCGTGTTGGTGGGTTTGATGGTCTACAAGTTCGTGCTGGTTGTCACGGGGTGATAAGACTGTGGTTACAGTACTCCAAACCGAGTTCTTTCTGAGTGAGATTCTCAATCGGCGGGTGTTTGCGAGGACGCTGCGAATCGGCCGCTTAGGCGATCTCGCAATCGTGGAGACCCGCAACTTTCCTGAAGTCACGCAGCTGGTGGTCGAGCGGCCGTACGGGTACCCAGCTCTGACGATTCCGTGGGACACAGTACTTCTCATCTCCAACCACGAGATCGTGGTCGACTTAGGAGAAGAGATGCTGCCGCAATTCGCGCACGCGCCGCAGGAGAATCTGATCCTGCTGCATGATCACATACTCGACAAGAAGATTCTTGACATGGATGACCACGAGGTCGAGATAGTCTATGACGTGAAGCTCGCCTTGCAGAACGGAAAGCTGTACGCAGCGGAAGTCGACTACAGTCGCTACCGTGCGCTGCGGCGGCTCGGCCTTCACAAGCTCGCGAAGCTCCTGGCGGATCGCAACAAAGAGAACCGGGTGTCCTGGCTCTACGTGCAGCCGCTCCCCGAACAGCTGGGCAGTTTCGCGGGCAACATCAAGCTCAAGATTCCCAAGGCGGAACTCAATGAAATCCATCCCGCCGATCTCGCCGACATCCTTGAGGAGCTCGAAGGCGGTCAACGTGTTGCGCTTTTTAACGCGCTCGATACGGAGCAGGCGTCTGACACGCTTGAGGAAGTCGAACCGCGGGTACAGCGGGAGTTGATACACGCGATTGAGGAGGAGCGGGCGGCGACGCTGATCAACGAGATGAGCCCGGCACAAGCCGCTGACGTCCTGGCGATACTGCCGCGTGATGAGGCCGGAGCGATCCTGAAGCTCATCGACCGGGATAAATCGTCTAAGGTCGAGCACATCATTGGCGAGCATAACGAACAGATTTTGTTGTACGCCTCGCCCGAGGTCATCAAGCTCCCGGCGAGCACGCCCGCCGCCGACGTACTGGATCGCTATCGCGAGCTCGCGACCGGTAAACACGTCGTAACGTATGTCTATGTCATCGACGTGGCAGGGACTTTGAAAGGAGTCGTCGATCTTCGGGAAATTGTCCAGGCGGAGCCGGGACAGACGCTCGGGGACATCATGACGGAGCACGTGATCGCGCTGCCTAAGGACGCGACGCTGCGGGAGGCTGTGATGCTATTCGGACGCTACAACTTTCGAGCATTACCCATCACGGACGAGAACGATCACCTGCTTGGTGCAGTGTCGTCTCGCGACATGCGCGCACTTAGGCCGAGACTCGCATAATGAGCTCGCTGTCGCACCGCGTAAGGTTCTTCGAACGCTGCGCAACTTGGGCGTTAGGCTTCGTGGAGAGATGGATTATTCCAGCGCTCCCACGCGGCCTGCTTCGGCAGCGGCTTCGCGCTTCTATCGATCGTGCTCAGGCGCGGCTGCACTCCCGTGTCCATGAGCATTCGGACTCCCGGTGACACATCGCGGCGTGTTCGGCAACGCTGATGCTTCGGGATACTCGAATGGATTCGCTGGGTGCCCTAACGATTCTTGTGCTGATTGTCGTGGCGAGCATCGCGGCACTGCTGTCACGCCGCTTGCTCGAGCGCGCCGTGTTGCGCCCCTATCTCATCGCGAGGGGAGGGGACTACTCGCGGCTGCTGACCAGCGGCTTCGTTCACGCCGACATCGGGCATCTGCTTTTCAATCTCATCACGTTTTACTCGTTCGCATTCACGCTCGAGAGTGCCATCGGCACGGTCCGCTTCGTCTCACTGTACTTCTGCGGTCTCCTGG
>CATPBM010000240.1 GCA_955652625.1 uncultured Steroidobacteraceae bacterium | reverse complement strand
GCTCAAGGTCCCGACGATGTACGTGACCAGTATCTGGGACCAGGAGGACATGTATGGTGGCATTCACGCCTATGAGGCGACCAAGCCGAAGGACTCGAGCAACGGTCGCGATTTCCTGGTGCTCGGGCCGTGGCGGCATAGCGGCGTGAACTACGAGGGCACGGAACTGGGTCCCTTGAGGTTCGAAGGCAACACCGCACTACAGTTTCGTCGCGACGTCATGCAGCCGTTTCTCGACGAGCATCTCAGGGATGGTGCGCCCAAGGCCAATACACCGCAGGCGTTCGTGTTCGAGACCGGCACCAACGTGTGGCGGCGCTTACCGGCCTGGCCGCTCTCGTGCGAACAGGGGTGCGCCTCGCGCCCGCAGCGGCTGTACCTGCAGCCGGGATTTGGCTTAGGGTTCGGTGCGCCAACGAAGGGCGGAGCGCCGTTCGATGAGTATGTCTCCGATCCGGCGAAGCCCGTGCCGTACATTCCACGGCCGGTGCACTTTGATGACCGGCTCGCGTGGCAGCGCTGGCTGCTCACCGATCAGCGCTCGGTCGCGGATCGCACCGACGTACTGACCTACGAGTCGGACGTGCTCACCGCACCGCTGCACGTCGGCGGTGAGCCGCTGGTCAATCTCTTTGCCTCGAGCAGCGGCACCGACAGCGACTGGGTGGTGAAGCTCATCGACGTGTACCCGGAGGAGGTGCCCTCGGATCCGCCCATGGGTGGCTACCAACTCCCGATCGGCATGGATATCTTCCGCGGCCGTTACCGTGAGGATCTGTCGCACCCGAGCCCCATCCCGGCGGGCAAGGTGCAAAGCTACCGCTTCGCCCTGCCACACGTGAACCACGTGTTCCTGCCGGGCCACAGGGTCATGGTGCAGATTCAGTCGAGCTGGTTCCCGCTGTATGACCGCAACCCGCAGACCTACGTGACCAATATCTTCTTCGCCAAGCCGGGCGAGTACCGCAAGGCCACGCAGCGCGTATTCCACTCGGGGGCTGCCGCGACCTTCATCGATCTGCCGGTGGTCGGCAATGGAGAAGTGCATGCCGCAATTCGATCAGGTCGGGCGGGCGGACCGTGACCATAATGGCCGTAAGGCCCGCGCGCGGGCGCGTGTAAACCGCTCAAGGACATGCCTACATGCCTATGGACCAGCAGCCCCAAGCCGGCCCGCCGGCGCGCGCGCGCCGGCCCAGCGGCCGTGATGCGAAAATCGCGGCGCGCACCGCGCGCAGCCACGCCTTTGTTCCCTACATCACCCGCAACATTCCTTACTACGAGGTGCTGGGAACCGAGGGGCTGGAGCTGCTCGAGCACAACGCCGACACGATCCTCGAGGAGATCGGCATCGACTTTCGCGACGATCCGGAGTCGCTGAAGATCTGGAAGGACGCCGGCGCGGACGTGCAGGCCGAGCGCGTGCGCTTCCCGCGCGGCATGTGCCGCACCATCGTACGCCGCTCCGCGCCGAAGGAATTTACGCAGTACGCGCGCAACCCCGCGCACAACGTCGTGATCGGCGGCAACCGCACCGTGTTCGCGCCCGCCTACGGATCACCCTTCGTGCGCAACCTCGATGAGGGCCGCCGTTATGCGCGGATCGAGGACTTTCGCAACTTCGTGAAGCTCGCCTACATGGCGAACTCGCTCCATCATTCCGGCGGCACCATCTGCGAGCCGGTCGACCTGCCGGTCAACAAGCGGCATTTCGACATGGTGTACAGCCACATGAAGTACAGCGACAAGCCGTACATGGGCTCGGTCACCCATCCGGAGCGGGCGCGCGATACGGTCGAGATGACCAAGATCCTGTTTGGCGACAACTACACGGACCCTGCAACGGGCAAGCCGCGCACCTGCGTCACGAGTCTCATCAACGCCAACTCGCCCCTCACATGGGATGCCACCATGCTTGGGGCGCTGAAGACCTACGCGCGCGCGAACCAGGCGACCATCGTCACCCCGTTCATACTAGCCGGCGCCATGTCTCCCGTGACCGTCGCCGGCACCGCGGCCCAGACCCTCGCCGAGGCACTCGCCGGCATGGCGCTCGCGCAGCTGGTGAACCCGGGCGCGCCGGTGATACTCGGCAGTTTCGCCTCCTCGCTCTCGATGCAGTCGGGCGCGCCGACCTTCGGCACGCCAGAGCCCGCGCTGGTGCTGTACGTCATGGCCGCGCTCGCGCGCCGGCTCGAAGTGCCGTTCCGCTCCGGCGGCGCACTGTGTGCTGCCAAGATTCCCGACGCGCAAGCCGCTTACGAATCGGCCAACACGCTGGTCCCGACCTGTCTCGGCGGCGTGAACTTCGTGTTGCACACCGCGGGCTGGCTCGAGGGCGGGCTGTCGATGGGCTACGAGAAGTTCGTCACGGACACCGACCAGGCAGGCATGATGCATACACTGCTCGCCGGCGTGGACTTGAGCGAGAACGGCCAGGCGCTCGATGCCATCCGTGAAGTCGGACCGGGCAAGCACTTCCTCGGCTGTGCGCACACTCAGGCCAACTTCCAGACGGCCTTCTACCGCTCGCCGCTCGCAGACAACAACAGCGTCGAGCAGTGGCAGGCGGAGGGCGCGAAGGACATGACACAGCGCGCCAACGCGCTGTGGAAGAAGCAGCTCGCGGAGTATGAGGCGCCCCCGCTCGATGCGGCGGTGGACGAAGCGCTCCTCGACTACATGAACAAGCGCAAGGCCTCGTTCCCCGACTCGAACATCTAGGGCGCTGCGAGAAACTCGCGCAGCGCTGCAACGATCGCCTCGGGAGCGTCCTCCTGGACCAGGTGGCCGGCAGCAGGGACAGCGCGGAGCTGCGCCCCCGGAATAGCCTGCTGCAGCTGGCGGCCACGCTCAAACGGGATCCAGCGGTCCTCCTGTCCCCACAGGACCAGCGTGCGACAGCGGACCTCGCCGTAGCGCGGGGCAACTTCGTCCGTGTACCTCTGATCCATCTGGGCGATCTGGCGATAGAAGGCTGCCTGACCTACCGCGCCCAGCCAGGGCGCAAGGTACGGCGCGAGCTGCTCGTCCCGCATGGCCTTGTGCGCGGCGCCCCGGATATAGGCGCACGTGATGGCCTCGTGGATGTATGGGGGAACGTCCCGGAACGCTGCCTCGTACTGGCGAACGTGCTGGATGAAGGGTGAGCCCCAGGGCGGGAGGGCCACCGGGTCGATCAGAGTGAGGCTGCGATAGTCCTGGCCGTTCAGCAGATGGGCGCGCAGCGCCGTGGCGCCACCGAAGTCGTGTGCGACGACATCGGGATGATCGAGTCCCCAGTGTTCGAGCAATTCGCTCAAGACCAGGTTCTGCACCCCGAGGGAGACGTCCTGGTGCTCGGCCTTCTCGGATTGCCCGTAACCCAACAGGTCGTATCGGTAGATCGTGTGCGAGTCGATAAAATGCGGGGCGACGCGGTGCCACACATGCGAGGAGAACGGCGTGCCGTGCACGAACACGAGCGCAGGACCGGACCCCGCGACCGAGTAGTGAACGGCCTGACCACGAAAGCGATAGTGCTGATCCAGCACGGCG
>CATPBM010000239.1 GCA_955652625.1 uncultured Steroidobacteraceae bacterium | reverse complement strand
CCCTCCTCCAGAGGCAGGAGGGTCGCGCGCACATTCGGCGTGCGACGCGCGCCCGTACCGACGTCCACCATCGCGCTCGGCTCCTCGAGCCCGCAGGACCAGATGCCGCGCGGCCGATGGAGCTTGAAGCTGCGGCCCACGAGGCGTACGCCGTTGGCCAGCAATGCGGACGCGAGTGTATCGCCGGTGAAGCCCTGCAGTGCGCGGCCGTTGAAAGTGAACGACAGGGTGCGCGAGCGAGCGATCCAGGCCCCCGCCGGTGCCGCCAAGCGCCCGCTTCCCATAAGTCCGCCTAACCTCCGTCCAGGCGCGGCGGCGCGTCCGTCATGGCGTAGGCCGAGAGCACCTCGTGGGTCACGGTGTGGCGCGCGATGTTGAACCACAGCCCGCACCCCCACGCGTGCCGCCAGCGCTCCAGGTGCACCCCCTTCGGGTTGTCGCGGAAGAAAAGATAATGACCCCAGTCGGCATCACTCGCGCTTAAGCCTGGGCGCGCCACGTGAGTCGTCCCCCCGCAGACGAACTCGTTCTCATCGCGCAATCCACACCAGGGACACGGCAGCTGCATCATGAGTCGGTACCGCCGCGGTTAGTGCGCGATGCCCGAAGCCGCCGCCTCGTCGATGAGGCGTCCGCTGATGAAGCGCTCGAGCTGGAAGGCCTCGGCGAGCTCATGGCTCTTACCGGTGGCGAGCACGTGTGCCAGTGTCCAGCCGCCCACGGGGATGGCCTTGAAGCCACCGGTCCCCCAGCCGCAATTGATATAGAGCCCCGGCACAGGCGTCGGCCCGATGATCGGGCTCGAGTCGTGCACCACGTCGACGATGCCCGCCCATTGACGCAGCAGGCGCAGCCGGCTGAAGGACGGGAACATCGCGAGCGTCCCGGCCACGACGTTCTGCAGCACACCGAAGCTGCCGCGCTGCGCATAGGAGGGGAAGAGATCGAGGTTCGCCCCGATCACCATCTCGCCCTTGTCGGACTGACTCACGTAGGCGCCGGTCCCCGGGGCGATCACCACCACGCCGAGCCGCGGCTTCACCGGCTCGGTCACCATGGCCTGCAGGGCGTAACTGGTCACCGGCAGTGTGAATCCGGCGAGTTTCGCCAGCACCGAGCTGTGGCCGGCGGCGGCGATGCCGATGCGCTGCGCGCCGATGCGCCCGCGAGTGGTGTCCACCCCCGTCACCCGTCCGTCCGCTGCCTTGACGAAGCCCGTGACCTCGCAGTTCTGGATGATGTCGACCCCCAGGGCATCGGCGGCGCGCGCGTAGCCCCAGGCGACGGCGTCATGCCGTGCAGTGCCTCCGCGACGCTGCCGCATGGCCCCGAGCACCGGGAAGCGCGCCGCCGGGGACCGGTCGAGTGCCGGCACGAGCTCGCCCACCTGCTCGCGCGTCAGGAGCTCGGCATCGATGCCGTGCATGCGCATGGTGTTAACCCAGCGCGAAATCGATTCCAGATCGTGGCGGCTGTGGGCGAGCATCACGTGGCTGCGCTGGCTCAGCATGATGTTGAAGTTCAGCTCGCGCGACAGCCCCTCGTAGAGCCGCAGGGAGAAGTCATACAGCCGCGCGCTTTCCGGGAACAGGTAGTTCGAGCGCACCACGGTGGTGTTGCGCCCGGTGTTGCCGCCGCCGAGCCAGCCACGCTCGATGACCGCAACGCGGGTGACACCGTGATTCTTGGCAAGGTAGTAGGCGGTGGCGAGCCCGTGGCCGCCGCCGCCGACGATTACCACGTCGTAGGCGGCCTGCGGCTCGGGCGAGCGCCATGCCGGGGTCCAGTTGCGGTGCGAGGCGAGTGCGCCGCGCAACAGCGCGAGGGCCGAATACTTCACGCCGGCAGCTACGCCTTGTCCTGGTAGTCGGTCTGGATCTTGCGGATCTGCTTGTCGGTGCCGAAGAACGCGTGCTTGGACATGTCGATGGTGTAGCGACTTGCCGGCGGGCGGCGCCCCAGGCTCTCGGCGAGCGCACGGATGTGATGCGGACCCGCGCCACAGCACACGCCCAAATAGCGGATGCCGAGCGCAAACGCCTCGCGCCCGAAATCGGCGATCTCCGCGCGCGTGCACACGAACGGGTCGAGCCCCACGGGGAAGGCGCGCCGGTCTCCGCAGCACGGATCGGTCAGGGACATGAACGAGGGTTGACCGTACGTGGTGCGATACGGCACTGGCAGGGCCGCTACGTGGATCTCCACCGCGCTGCGGATCTGCTTGAGCAAGGGCATCATGGTCGCCGGCCCGCGATGGCAGTTGAGGCCCACCACATCGGCGCCTGCCGCCTCCAGGCGCTGGCAGGCTTCCGCCGGGCTCATGCCGTCCCGTGTCAGCTCCTCCTGGTGCATGGCAAACGTGACCACTACCGGCACTTTCGAGTGCCTGCGTATCGCCTTGAGCGCCATGAGCGCCTCGCCGGTCCACCCCAGGGTCTCGGCGACGAAGTAATCCACGCCCGCTTCGACCGCCCAGCCCGCCTGCTCGTCAAAGATCCGCTCGACTTCCTTCAGGGAGCTCTTGTCGGCCGGGTCATAGATGTTGGTATTGCACAGGTCGCCGGCGAACAGCGTGCCGGTCTTGCGTGCCACGGACTTCGCGATGCTGAGCGCCGCGCGGTTCATGGGCACCAGGTCCTTCTCGCGGCCGATGACGCGCAGCTTCTCGCGATGTACGTAATAGGTGAGCGCCTGGGTCACATCGGAGCCCGCGTGCACGAAGTCCATGTGCAGCTGCTCGACCACCTCGGGGTGCTCGAAGAGGACTTCGGGCACGAAGGCCCCCGCCTGCAGGTAGCCGCGCCTCTCCAGCTCGAACACGTAACCCTCCGCGCAGATCACCGCCCCGTTCTTCAGGCGTGCCAGCAGATCGCGCTCATCGATTCGGCCCCTGGCGGCGGGACGCTTCCCGGGGACCGCGCTGACAGTGGATTTGGCTGCGGCCTTCCTGGATTTGGCTTTCTTGCCGTGGGCTTTTGTGGCGGGGGCTCTCTTGGCGTGGGCTTTTTTGACGGCCATGCAGGCTCTCCGGAAGTAGGGTGTCTAAGGGGCGCCGGGCGCGCTACATTCTAATCAGGGTCCTTAGGTGCCCAATGCCTCTTTTAGATGGGGCTATTCAAATTCTAGGCT
>CATPBM010000238.1 GCA_955652625.1 uncultured Steroidobacteraceae bacterium | reverse complement strand
GACAAGCGCGGCGAGCTGTACATGAGCAAGGAGCAGCTCGAGCACTTCCGCCGTATTCTCAACAGCTGGAAGCGCGACCTCATGGTCGAGGTCGACCGCACGGTCACGCACATGAAGGATGAGGCGGCGAACTTCCCGGATCCGAACGACCGCGCGACCCAGGAAGAAGAGTTCAGCCTGGAGCTGCGCACGCGCGACCGCGAGCGCAAGCTGATCCGCAAGATCGACGACGCCTTGAAACGCATCGAGGACGGCTCGTACGGATATTGTCTCGAGACCGGCGAGGAGATCGGCGTCAAGCGCCTCGAGGCGCGCCCGGTAGCGACGCTGAGCATCGAGGCTCAGGAGCGCCGCGAACGGCGTGAGCGCCAGTACGGCGACCGCGACGACCGCTACCGCTGAGGCGGCGGAGCGGCGCGCGCGCACTGACGCGGCGCCTGCAGATTACGTCGGGCGCTTCGCCCCCTCTCCTACAGGACCTCTGCACCTCGGCTCCCTGGTCGCCGCCGTGGGCAGCTTCGTGGACGCACGCAGCCGCGGCGGCCGCTGGCTGCTGCGCATGGAGGACCTCGACACTGCGCGCGTGGTACCCGGTTGCGCAGCACACATGCTGCGCACGCTCGAAGCCTTCGGACTGCAGTGGGACGGCAGCATCGAGTACCAGAGCCAGCGCATCGGGCACTATGCCGAGGCGCTGCAGGCACTCAACGCCCGCGGCCTGACCTTCCCGTGCAGCTGTTCGCGCCGCGAGCGACTCGGGGATGGCGGCTACCCCGGAACCTGCCGCGAGGGTGCGCGGCGCGCAGGTCCCACGGCGACCCGCTTCAGGGTCGATGACGAGAAGATCGTCTCCTTCCAGGACCGCGCGCAGGGGACTTGCACCTTCCGGCTGCGCGAGCGCGGCGACGTCATCGTGCGTCGCCGTGACGGCGCCTTCGCCTATCAGCTCGCGGTCGTGGTCGATGACGCCCTGCAGGGGATCAGCGACGTGGTGCGCGGCGTGGACCTGCTGGACAGCACTCCCTGGCAACTGGCGCTGCAGGAGGCCCTCGCGCTGCCGACCCCCCGATATGCGCACCTGCCGCTGATTGTCGAACCTGACGGGGCGAAGCTCGCAAAATCCGGGCGTTCCGTGCCGCTTGACCCGCAAGCCGCAGCTCCCCTGCTGCATCGGGCACTTTCCCTGCTGCGTCAGGATCCACCTGCTGAGCTTGAGCTCGAGGCAGCGCCCACGGTGCTCGCGTGGGCGTGCGCACACTGGCGGCCGGAGCGCCTGCACGGGGTCCGCAAGGCCCACGCCCCCCGTAATAACCCAAGGAGCCCTAATTAGACGCGCTGACGGTTGGGTTCGGGGTGCCGATGTAATAAGGTATGCGTCGGCGTCTGCGCACTATGGAAGGTGCATAACCCATAGTGAGGGACGTGCGATGAGTGAACCGCGCACCATAAAGAAGTATCCGAACAGGCGGTTGTACGACACGGTCGAGAGCCGCTACATCACGCTCGCGGACATCCGCCGCCTCGTGATCGAGCGCGTCGACTTCGTGGTCATCGACAAGAAGTCCCAGGGGGACATCACGCGTTCCATCCTGCTGCAGGTCATCGCCGAGCAGGAGCACGGCGGCGAGCCGCTCATGAGCCGCGACTTTCTCTCGCAGGTGATCCGCTCCTATGGCGCGGGCGCGCGCAGCCTGATGGGCAGCTACCTGGAGCAGAGCCTGAAGCTCTTCGCCACCCACAACGCGGGACGCGGTCCGCAGGGCTGAGCCCGCGCGGCTTGCAATTGCTCAGGCGGGCTTAAGAGCTCAGTCCGCCGCGACGTCGCGCATCGAGAGCCGGATGCGTCCCTGGCGATCCACCTCGAGCACCTTGACGCGAATCACGTCGCCTTCTTTCAGCTTGTCGCTGACGCGCTCGACGCGTTCGTTGGAAATCTGCGAGATGTGCACCAGGCCGTCGCGCCCGGGCAGGATGGTTACGAAAGCGCCGAAGTCCATCAGGCGTGCGACCTTGCCCTCGTAGACCTGGCCCACCTCGACGTCGGCGGTGATGAGCTCGATGCGCCGCTGCGCCTCGCGCCCGGCGGTGCCCGCCACGGAGGCGATCTTGACCGTGCCGTCGCTCTCGATATCGATGGTGGTGCCGGTCTCCTCGGTGATCTGTCGAATGACCGCGCCGCCCTTGCCGATGACGTCGCGGATCTTCTCCGGGTCGATCTTCAGCGTGATGATCGAGGGGGCCCACTCGGACATCTTGTCGCGCGGCGCGCGGATGACCTTGTTCATTTCCTCGAGAATGTGCAGTCGCCCGGCGCGCGCCTGCTCGAGCGCAACGCGCATGATCTCCGGCGTGACGCCCTCGACCTTGATGTCCATCTGCAGCGCGGTCACCCCGTCTCTGGTCCCGGCGACCTTGAAGTCCATGTCCCCAAGATGATCCTCGTCACCAAGGATGTCGGTGAGCACCTGGTAGCGGCTGCCTTCCAGCACCAGGCCCATGGCGACACCGGCTACCGGCGCCTTGATCGGCACACCCGCGTCCATGAGCGCGAGGGACGTGCCGCATACGCTCGCCATCGAGGAGGAGCCGTTGGATTCGAGGATTTCCGACACCACGCGGATGACGTACGGGAAGGTGCTCATGTCGGGCATGACCGCACCTACGCCGCGGCGCGCGAGATTGCCGTGGCCGATCTCGCGCCGCTTCGGCGAACCCATCATGCCGGTCTCACCCACCGAGAACGGCGGGAAGTTGTAGTGCAGCATGAATGGCTCGCGGCGCTCGCCCTCGAGGGCGTCGATGATCTGCGCATCGCGGGTGGTGCCGAGCGTCGTGACGACCATCGCCTGGGTCTCACCGCGGGTGAACAGCGCCGAGCCGTGCGTGCGCGGCAGCACACCGACCTTGACGGTGATCGGCCGCACGGTCTTGGTGTCGCGGCCGTCGATGCGCGGCTCGCCGTTCAGGATCCGCTGGCGCACGATGTTGCTCTCGAGCTTGAACAGCACGCTCTCGACCTGTTCGGGGCTCCACTTGGGTTGCTCGCCACCGGTGAGCGCGGCGAGCGTCTGGGTCTTGATCTCGCCGAGGCGCGCATGGCGCTGCTGCTTCTCGGTGATGTTGTAAGCCTGCGCCAGCGCGGCCTGCGCATGCAGCGTCACTGCGCTCGTCAGGTCGGCGTTCTCCGCCGGCAGCTGCCAGGTCCAGCGCGGCTTGCCCGCCTGGGCGGCGAGCTCCTTGATGGCGCGGATTGCGACCTGCATCTGCTCGTGCCCGAACACCACCGCGCCGAGCATGACCTCCTCCGACAGGCCCTTCGCCTCCGACTCCACCATGAGCACCGCGTGCTCGGTGCCGGCCACCACCAGGTGCAGCTGCGACTCGGTGAGATCCTTGGCGGTGGGATTGAGCAGGTAGCGCCCGTCCTTCCAGCCCACGCGCGCACCGCCGATCGGCCCGTTGAAAGGGATCCCGGACAGCGCCAGCGCCGCGGAGGCGCCCAGGAGCGCGGGGACGTCGGCATCGATGTCCGGATCCATCGACAGCACGGTGGCCACCACCTGCACGTCGTTGAGGAAGCCGTCAGGAAACAGCGGCCGGATGGGGCGATCGATGAGACGCGAGGTCAGCGTCTCCTTCTCGGTCGGCCGGCCCTCGCGCTTGAAGAATCCACCCGGGATGCGCCCCGCGGCGTAGGTCTTCTCGATGTAGTTCACCGTGAGGGGAAAGAAATCCCGCCCCGGCGTGGGGGTCTGCCTGGCGACCGCGGTGACCAGCACCATGGTCTCGCCCATGGAGACGCGCACCGCGCCGTCCGCCTGGCGGGCCAGCTCGCCCGTGTCGATGGTTACAGTATGCGCACCATAAGAAAATGACTTGCTGACAACGCTCACAGCTCAATCCTCGAAAGTGAATCTTGAAGGAAAAAACACAAAGGCCGCGCTCGGTAGCGGCGGCCTTGGTTTTTCAGCGGCGAAGTCCCAGGCGCTCGACGAGCTCCTGGTACTTACCCGGTTGCGTGGCTCTGAGATAATCGAGGAGCTTGCGGCGCTGGTTCACCATCTTGACGAGCCCGCGGCGCGAAGCGTGATCGCGCTTGTGCGCGGTGAAGTGCCCGCCGAGTCCGTTGATCCGCTCGGAGAGCAGCGCGACCTGTACTTCCGGAGAGCCGGTGTCGGCTGGTCCGCGGCGGAACTGCGCGAGAATCCCGCCCTTTTTCTCGCTGGTTAAAGCCATTGCGCGATAGTCCTAACTACTTGTCTTAAGAGCCTTTTGGTAAGCCGGGCATTGTACCTGCCCCCCAGGCCCTGCGACAAGCCTGCGCGCCGCGCCGACATGCGGCGGGCTAGAAAGCGCGCTCCTGCGTTGCCGTTCCGGGGCGGCACTTGAGCCAGGAACGGCTGTCGAATCCGATACCCGCTTGCACGAGCGTGAAGTCGAAGCCTAGGATTGCTGCGAGGTGATTGCCATGCTGAACAAACTGCTTGCCGCCGGCTGGCTTGCTCTGGCGCTCGCGGCCTGCGCGGGCGCGCCGCCGCGCGACACCACCAAGTCCGCCGCGGCCGCCGCGGCGACTGCCCCTGCCGGGTGCGTTGGGGAGACTGGCTCGCGCATCCCGCAGGACGCGTGTGCGGGAATCGGCCGCTCTTACACGCAGGAGGAGATTCAGCGCACGGGCGCGGTCGATACGGGACAGGCCCTGCGGCTGTTGGATCCCGCGCTCAGCGTCCACGGCCATTAGGCGCTGCAGCTACGGCGCGCTGCTGATGAGCCTGCGTGGCTGCAGCATTCCCAGCGCATCGACCTCGCCGACACCCACGAAACGCCCCTGCTCATCGTAGATGCGCGCCCGCGGCGTGGGCCCCTCAAGCTCCGCTGGGATCTGCTGCCCTTTGAGCAGGCGCTGAGCCTCGCTCCCGGTGAGACGCAGCGCCGGCAGATGTTTGAGGGGCCAGTCGATGGGCAGCAGCAGCGGCCCCGCCCCGCGTTCGCGCGCCGCCTGCAGCGATTCCAGGGTGTGCATCGGCTCACCGGCGAACGGCTCCACGTACAGCCGTCGCAGCGCGGTGACGTGCCCACACGTGCCGAGCGCGGTCGCCAGGTCCTGCGCCAGCACCCGCACGTAGGTGCCCTTCGAACACAGCATCTCCAGCTCGATGCTCGCGGCGCCCAGGCCTAGGAGCACGAGCCCGAAGATCTCGATGGCGCGCGCCGCGCGCGGCACCTGCACGCCCTGGCGTGCCAGCTTGTAAAGCGGCTGGCCCCCGCGCTTGATGGCCGAATACATCGGCGGCACCTGCTGCTGCGCACCCAGAAAGCGCAGCAGCACGGCCTGCACTGCGGCAGCCTCCAGCGCCGCTACTGGCGCGCTCTGCGTGAGCGCGCCCTCGGTGTCACCGGTGCTGGTGGCGACCCCTAAGCCGATGCTGAAGCGGTAGCACTTGCGGCCGGCAAGAATATCGCCGGCCACCTTGGTCGCCTCCCCCAGGCACACGGGCAGCATGCCCGTCGCCAGCGGGTCGAGGCTCCCGACGTGCCCGGCTTTCTCGCGGCCGTACAGCGCACGCACGCGTTGCAATGCCGCGTTCGACGACAGGCCGTGCGGCTTGTCGAGCAGCAGAATGCCGCACGGCATGGAGGGCGGCTTCAGCGCCGCGCGGGGTCGGCGCCGTGAGCGGGCTCTGCGCCGGGCTCGGATGCCGGCGCCGCGGCCTGCGGGGCGCAGTCCTGCGGGCGCTCGCGGCCGCTTGCCGCGGCCGCATCACCGGCGACCGCGCGCTCGATGAGCCCGGTGAGCCGCGCCGCCTCTTCCACGCTTTCGTCGAACACGAACTCGAGACGCGGCGCATGCCGCAGCCCCAGGCGCCGGCCGAGCTCACCGCGCAGGAAGCCGGCGGCGCGGGTGAGCCCGGT
>CATPBM010000237.1 GCA_955652625.1 uncultured Steroidobacteraceae bacterium | reverse complement strand
GTGGACGGCACTGTGGGCCATGGCGTGCGCCGCGCCGCTGTTCGTGCTGGTGGGCGCAGCACGCCACGTGATTCTCGCGCCCTTCGGCTTCGATCCGCAGATCGAGGGGCTCGCCGCGGCGTTCTGGTTCCCGCGCGTGGCGGGCGCCAGCGTCGGGGCCGCTGTGTGGGCCATGCTTGGGTTCTTCAACGGCATCGGCCGGCCGCGCATGACGCTCGTGATCACCCTCGTCACCACGGTCACGAATGCGCTGCTCAATCAGCTGTTCATTTTTCATCTCGGCTGGGGCATCGCCGGCTCCGCGTGGGCGACCAACGCGGCGCAGGCGCTCGGGCTCCTGTTCGCGGTGCTGATTTTCCTGCGGCCGCACTATCGTCGTGTGTACAAGTCGCATCTGACATGGCGCCTGCACGCGCGCCGACTCCTCGAGCAGCTGCGCCTGGGGGTGCCGATGGGACTGTCGCCCGCTGCGGACCTGTTGGGATTCGCGATTTTCCAGATGATGCAGACGCGCCTCGGCACCGCCGGCGGCGCCGCCACGCAGATCGTGGTGATCCTGACCTCGCTCGCCTACATGCCGGGCTTCGGCATCGCGTCCGCAGGCACGACCCTCGTCGGCCAATCGATCGGCGCCGGCGCGCGCGAGTGGGCGCAGCGCGTCGGCAACCGCGTAATCCTGCTGGCTGCCTGTTATATGGGGGGGATCGGTGTGCTCATTGCTCTCGGGGGCTCATGGGTGCTGCCGTTCTTCGCCGGTTCGCACGACGCCGAGTCCGCGGCGGCGGTGGCGCTTGGCCTGAAGTTGCTGTGGCTCGCCGCCGCGTACCAGTTCTTCGACGGTCTGAACCTCGGCAGCAGCATGTGCCTGCGCGGCGCGGGTGACGTGCGCATCCCGGCGCTGCTGGTCCTCTCGGTGTCGCTGCTGTTGTTTGTTCCGCTGGCGCACGCCCTGACCTTTGCCCCGGGTCAGGGATGGGTCAGCTTCCTCCCCCAGGCCGGCTGGGGGGCGGTCGGTGGCTGGGTCGCGGTACTCATCTATGTCATGGTCCTGGGCAGCACGCTGTTTCTGCGCTGGCGCTCATGTGCCTGGCAGGAGATCCGGCTCCGATAACACAAGCTGAGCACTATCCATGTTCATCACTCTGAAGACCCTGCTGCACACGCTGCTGCTGCCGCCCGCGGGCCCGCTGCTGCTGGCGGCCGCCGGGGCGTTGCTCGCGGGCCGTGCTTCGGGCGCAGCGTTGCGGCGCACCGGCTGGGTGCTGCTGATCACGGGCCTGGCGGCGTCCTGGCTGCTCGCCACGACGCTGGTGGCGGAAGCGCTGACCAGGGCCGCGCAGCGCTGCCCGGCTCTCGATCTGACGCACCCGCTGCAGGCGCAGGCGATTGTCATTCTCGGCGGGGAGATGGAGCGCATCGACGCGCCCGAGTACGGGCATGAGCCGGCAGTTGAACTGACGCTGCTTGAGAGACTCAACTACGGCGCGTTCGTAGCGCGGCGCACCGGGCTCCCGGTCCTGGTTTCCGGCACCGCGACCGAGGCGCTCGCGATGCGCGTCTCGCTCGCGCGCGACTTCAGCGTGGCGACGCACTGGGTCGAGGACCGTTCGCGCGACACGTTCCAGAACGCGCAGTTCTCCGCGCGGCTGCTCAAGCCTGCCGGCGTGACACGCATCATCCTGGTGACGGACGCGGACCACGAGTGGCGCGCGGTGCGGGAGTTCTCGAGCGCGGGCTTCAGCGTCGTGCCCGCGCCGATAGGCCTGTACGTGCCGCACAAGACCCACCTGATGAGCTACGTGCCGAACACTCTCGCGCTGGCGCGCTCGAGCGCCGCGCTTTACGAGCTTCTGGGCAATGCGGTTCGCGTAGGGCTCGAGACGCTCGACCTGCGCAGACAGACGCCCTAGAAGGCGATCGCCTCTGCAGGCGCCAGCATGCACCCGGAGGACCTGACTATCGTGTTTCGCTCGCCACGCCGGCGTGACTGCGAGGAGCGGCTGCTGGTGCTGACGGCGGTGGGCGTCGAGGGCCTGGTCACCTCCGCCGAGCGCGAATTCCTCCTGGAGGTGCCCACCGTGGACGCCGGCTACGCGACGCGCCACCTGCTGCAATACGAAGCGGAGAACCGTGTGCCGGTGCCCGCGCCGCCGCCCCCGCGCATGCACCCGCACGCCTGGGTCGGGTGCGCCGCGTACGTGCTCGTGCTGCTCGGAGTCGCCTGGGCGCTGTCGGACGGGCTCGTACGGCTGGATGCCTTTGATGTGGGCGAGCTCGATGCCGCTCGCGTGCAGGCGGGTCAATGGTGGCGCGCGTGGACGGCGCTGACACTGCACCTGGACGGTCCGCATCTCGCCGCTAACCTCGTCGCGGGCGTGTGGTTCGGTTACCTGGCGGGCCGGCAGATGGGCAGTGGCACGGCCTGGCTCCTCACCGTCACCGGGGCCGCGGTCGCGAATCTGCTCGAGGGCCAGTTCGGCCCCCCGGAGCATCGCGCGGTGGGCGCTTCCACTGCCGTGTTTGCGGCGCTCGGGGCGATGTCGGCCTACTCGTGGCGCGAGCACTTCCGGCTGCCGCAGCGCTGGGCGCGCCGCTGGGGGCCGCTCATTGCCGGCGTGATCCTGCTCGGGTGGACGGGGTCTGCGGGCGAAGGCACGGACGTCGTGGCGCACGCCGGAGGGTTTGTAGTCGGCGCGCTGCTCGGGGCCACTGCGGCGCTGCCGACCTGGCGCGCGGTGTTGGATCGCGTGCCACAGGCCTTAAGCGGCGCGGCCGCGCTGGCCTCGATCCTGATCGCCTGGAGCTGTGCGCTGCTGCACTAGGCACTCATTGCGCTCACGGCCCCTGGACGTCGAAGCCCCGGGCCCTCAGTGCCGCGAGCGCGCCATTTGCACCGAGCAGGCGGTCCATGGATTGCACCGCGAGCGTGCCGCGGTTACGGGCGAGACTGTCCTGCACGGCGATCAGCCAGTCATCCTGGGCGCGCGCGATGAGTTTGCGCACCCGCTCCGAGCCCGACACCGCCGCAACACAGGCCGTGCGGTCGTCCGCGTGCGGAAGCCTTCGCAGCGTGTCGACGTCGCCGAGCGCCCAGGCGCGGGCGCGCGCCTGCATGGGAGCGAGGTCCGTCTCCAGCAGGGTGACCACCGCATCGAGGCAGGCGACCTCGCCGCTGAGCGGCGTGGCGTTCACATCCTTCAGCACATCGACCGGATCATCGATCTTCAACTTGTCCTGGTGCACGCGCACACCCTGCTCGCGGGCGAGCTTGAGGACCGTCTCCTGCACTTCGTTGTGCACGGCCAGCCCCGCGGCATCGCGGACGCGCGCGAGGAGCGCGCGCGCGGCGTGCATCGGGCGCATCTGCTCGAGTTTGCGGTCGTTGGGATCGAAGCGTGCCTCGAGAGCGGCCACGCGCGCATACAGCGCCGGCGGCAGCGCCTCG
>CATPBM010000236.1 GCA_955652625.1 uncultured Steroidobacteraceae bacterium | reverse complement strand
TGCAAACGCGACCGTGGGGTCATGGAGCGCCTCTTGAGGCTCAAAGGTCTGCAAGGGTTGCAGAGCCCAGTAGGAATTGGGCAGGATTGTAGTCGCCTCACACCGGTAACACTACGCGTGAAGCCCCGCCACACTTTTCGCGGTGTCGTGCTGCGAAACGCCAGGAACGGCGTCATCGAGATCCAGGGTGAGCACCGCGACAGGCTGGTGGCCGAGCTATGCAAGCTTGGCTACGAGGCACGCCGTTCCGGGGGCTGAGGCTGTACACATGCCTGGCCAACGCCTTAAGTGGCGAAGTGGTATCCGCCGGGAATTATTGCTATAGAGAGAGGTAGGGTGACAATGGATCGCGCGGGGCCTAACGTGCAGAACAAGCCTGATGACCTACACCGGACACCGAACGGCAACGTGTTGCTGTTTGCGCGTAACTTCTTCCGGCATCCGCGCATGCTCGGCTCGATCGTCCCGAGCTCCCGCTTCCTCATCAAGCAACTGCTCGAACCCATCAACTGGGGCCGCGCGCGCGTGATCGTCGAGTACGGACCCGGGGTGGGCGGTATCACCATGGAAGTTCTGCGGCGCATGCGGCCTGACGGCGCCCTCATCGCCATCGAAATGAATCCGGACTTCGTGAGCTACCTGCGCGCCTCGATCACCGACAAGCGCCTGCATGTCGTGGAAGGCTCGGCGGTCGAGGTCGATGAGATCCTGCGCCGCTACGGCCACTCCCGTGCCGACTACATCATCTCCGGCATTCCCTTCAGCACTATCGAAGCGCCGGTGCGCGAGCGCATTCTGCGCAAGACCTGCGACGTGCTCGCTCCCGGCGGCGCGTTCCTCGTCTATCAGTTCTCGACGCGCGTCCTGCAGGATCTGAAACGAGTATTCGGTTACGTTGGTCGAAAATTCGAGCCGCTCAACGTGCTGCCCGCGCACCTGTTCATCTGCCAACCCGTGACCGCCTAGTCCCGCGCATCCGCGGCCTCCCCATGAGCCTGTCGGCGACAGAGCGCGCCCGCTACCAGCGTCAGCTGGCGCTCGCCGAGATCGGCGCCGCCGGCCAGGAAAAACTCAAAGCCGCACGCGTGCTCATCGTCGGCGCGGGAGGGCTGGGCTCGCCCGCTGCGCTGTATCTTGCGGCGGCCGGCTGCGGCACCCTCGGACTTCTCGACTGCGATCGGGTCGAGCTGTCCAACCTGCAGCGGCAGGTGCTGTTCGACAACAACGCCATCTCGCGGCCCAAGGCCGAAGCCGGGCGCGAGCGCCTCGCGGCCCTGAATCCGGACGTGCGCATCATCGCGCACGCGGTGGAGCTCAAGGCCCGCAACGTGCTTGAAATTTTCGCGCAGTACGACCTGCTGCTCGATGGCAGCGATCGACTGTCGACGCGCTATCTGGTCAATGATGCCTGCGTCATCCTCGGGCTGCCGCTGGTGTCGGCGGCGATTCACCGCTTCGAAGGCCAGGTCATGACCTACATACCGGACCGCGGGCCGTGTTACCGGTGCGCGTTTCCGCAGGCCGCCGACGGCATGGTTGCCAACTGCGCCGAAGCGGGCGTACTCGGGGTGTTGCCCGGCGTGCTCGGCATACTGCAGGCAACCGAAGCCATCAAGCTCATCACCGGCATCGGCGAGCCGCTCACGGGTCGGCTGCTGACCTACGATGCACTCGACATGCGCTTCAGTGAGTTCCGCGTCACGCGTCGCCCCGATTGCGCCGTGTGCGGGGATGCGCCGAGCATCACCGAACCGCGCGACCCGCAGCCCCTGGACGGCGGCGGCACTGCCGGGCTGCGCCGTCTGTCGGCCACCGACCTGCGGGATATGTTGCAGGACACCGGCAGCAACGCCCCGCTGCTGGTCGACGTACGCGAGGTAGTGGAATTCGCGGCCGGCCATCTGCAAGGGTCCGTCAACATTCCACTGGGCCAGTTGCCACAGCGCCTGGGGGAAGTCGCCCCGCACCCGCGGCCGGTGTTCATCTGCCGCAGCGGCGGCCGCAGCCTCGCCGCCTGCCAGCTGGCGCTGGGCGCGCAAATCGCCTCGCCCGCGAACCTCGAGGGGGGGCTGCTCGCGTGGGCGCGCGCGGTGGATCCCGCGCTGCGGGTCCTCTAGGACGCGGGCCGGCGCGATCTGGCGAAGTCCGGCCGAGTCGCAGGCACAGGCCCGAGGACGATACGCATCTTGAGCCGCTCGAGCGCCGTTCGTGGATCGTCCACGAACTCGAAGAGTGCCAGGTCCTCGGCCGCAATGGTGCCGTGGCGCACGAGGGCCTCGAAGTTGACCACTTCCTGCCAATACGCCGAACCGTAGAGCAATACCGGAATCGAGCGGTCGAGCTTGCGCGTCTGCGCGAGAGTCAGGATCTCGAACAGCTCGTCGAAGGTGCCGAACCCTCCGGGGAAGGCGACCAACGCGCGCGCCAGGTGCGCGAACCACAGCTTGCGCATGAAGAAGTAATGAAACTCGAAGCACAGCCCGGGCGTGATATAGGAGTTGGGACGCTGCTCCTGCGGCAAGCCGATGTTCAGACCCACACTGCGGCCGCCGGCCAGAGCAGCCCCGCGATTGGCCGCCTCCATGATCCCCGGACCCCCGCCTGAGCAGACGAGCAGCTGCTCCCCGCCGAGGCTGCGGCTCCACTCGGTCACCAGCCGCGCCAGCTCGGTCGCCTCATCGACGTAGCGGCCGAGCGCCCCGCCTGCACGCAGGCGTGCCGATCCGAAGAACACGACCGTGGCGGTGACGCCGGCGGCGGTGAAGGCGCGCAGCGGCGCCAGGTACTCCGACAGGATCCGTACGGGGCGTCCTTCCGCCGAGTCCATGAATTTCGGGTCGTGGTAGGCGAGTGGGGGCGTTGGCACCGTGGACTCCTCGATCAGGGGATGGGACG
>CATPBM010000235.1 GCA_955652625.1 uncultured Steroidobacteraceae bacterium | reverse complement strand
CCGGTCGATCAGCGCCAGCGGGCGCACGAGAAGGCGCAGAAACAGTTGAACCAGGTGAAGGACGAGCTCGCCGACCTGCGCGAAGTCATGGATCTCACACCGCTCGAGACCAAGAATCTCTCCGGGGCGGTCGGCGCCGATGCGCACGCGGAGCGCTCGCTCATCACCTCCAAGGTGGGCGCCGGGAGCGGCGGCATCACCTCCGCCAACTCCAGCCGCGGCTTCGGCACCGGCGCAGGCTCACTCACCGGCCACGACACGACCGCGGTCACCTCCGGCATCTCGCGCTCCGGACTCAACAGTCGCGGCCCCGCGACCAGCGGCGGCGGCGGCAAGGCCGGGCGCTCGCGCGAGGAAATCGAGCTGATCTTCGATCGCAACAAGGGGCGCATCTACAGCCTGTATGCACGCGCACTGCGCGACAACGCGGAGCTGCAGGGCAAACTCGTGCTCGAGTTCACCATCGCCCCGAGCGGCGACGTGACCATGTGTCGGGTGGTCTCGAGCGAGCTCAAGGATCCGGACCTCGAGCGCAAGATCATCGCGCTGGTGCGCCTGTTCCGATTCGATCCCAAGGACGTCGGCACGATCACCACCACCAAACCCATTGATTTCTTCCCGGCATAGCGCGCGGGAACGCTCAGGTGCGACATGAACCTTAATTCCGAAATCGAGTTCTACGCGGAGCTGCGGCTCCTCGACAAGGCGCGGCTGCTGAACCTGTTCCTGCACGAGCTTGCCGAAGAGGCGCGCGGCACTTACGGTCCGGGCGCCGAGCAGGTGCACGACGCGGCGCATCTGCGCTTCGTGAACGAGCTGTACCATCGCCTGACGCGCGTCATCGAGCAGCTGCTGGCGGAGGAGGCCACACGGCCGGCGGATGACGTCGTGCTGCGCATGCTGCTGGCGCCGCGCGCCGACAAGCTGGCGGAGCGGCTGGTATTCAACGCCTACTCCCGCGCCATCCAGGGATTCGAGAGCTACGATACGACCGTGCTGCTGGGCTCGTAGGCCGCGCGTTGACTGTCGCAACCGCGCGCGACGTACCTCACGAGGGTGTTTCGCGCGCCACGCGCTGCAGCGCCGCGCCAGTGAGGCGGAACGTCGTCCACTCGTCCACGGCCATCGCCCCGAGGCTCCGATAGAACCCGATCGAGGGCTCGTTCCAGTTGAGCACCGCCCAATCGAGCCGCCCGCAGCCGCGCTCGAGCGCCGTGCGCGCGAGCCAGGCAAGCAGGCGTTTGCCGACCCCGACCCCGCGCGCTTCGGGCCGCACGAACAGGTCCTCGAGATAGATGCCCGGCCTGCCCAGGAAGGTCGAGAAGTTGTGAAAGAACAGCGCGAAGCCCACCGGCACGCCGTCAAGACACGCGAACACCACTTCCGCGTAGGGTCGCGGACCAAACAGCGCCATCTTCAGATCCGCCTCGGTCGCCACCACCTGGTGCTCCAGGTGCTCGTACACGGCGAGCTCGCGGATGAAGGTCAGCACCTGCGGCAGATCCTGGGCGAGCGCCGGGCGGATGGTGATGGCGTGCTGCGCGCCGCTCATCCGGTGCTCTGCAGGCCCTGGGCGATTCCGCCGACGCTCGCGAGCAGCGCCTCGAACAGGTCGCGATCCTCGCGTCCCCCGGCGCGCCAGCGTTGCAGCAGGTCGACCTGCATCAGGTTCATGGGGTCGACGTAGGGGTTGCGCAGCCGGATGGAGCGCTGCAGTGTCGGATCCGAATCGAGAAGCTCCGCGGTGCCGCGGATGGCGAGGATCTGCTCGCAGGCCGTGCGATATTCGGCGCGGATGTCGCCGGAGAAGCGGCGCAAACCCTCGGGTACCAGCGCCTCGTAGCAGTGCGCAATGTCCAGATCCGCGCGCGCCAGAGTGGTCTCGACGTCCTCGATGAGATTGCGCAGGAAGAACCACCTGCTGCACGCCTCGCGCAGGCGCGGTATGCCGACGCTGGCGACCACGGCGCTCAGTCCCGTGCCCGCGCCGAACCAGCCGGGCAACATGTAACGCGTCTGCGACCAGGCGAACACCCACGGCACCGGCAGCAGCCCCGCCACTCCCGCGCTCTCGGAACGATGCACGGAACGCGAGCCGATCTGCATGCGCTCGATCACGTCGATGGGCGTTACCGCCTGGAAGAACTCATAGAACTGCGGCTCCCCGTACACGAGCTTGCGGTAGGCGCCAAGGCTGGCCTGAGCGAGCAGGGCGGCGATCTGCAGGTGGGCCGGGTCCGCGGGCGGCAGCTGGCCGCGCCGCGCGGCCGCGGTGGTGAGACTGAGGGCATTGAAGGCGCGCTCGAGCGTGCGCATGGCGATCGGCCGCAGCCCGTAGCCCTGCTTGACGGTCGCGCCCTGTTCGCGGATGCGCAGCACGCCATCCACGGCGCCGGCAGGGGCGGCCTTCACGATCGCCTCGATACGCCCGCCGCCGCGCGCCAGGCTGCCGCCGCGGGCGTGGAACAGGATGTGCTGCTCACCGGCGCCGGCGAGTACCTGCGCGAGATCGTGCTGCGCCTGGTGGATCGTGAAGCGTGAGGCGCAGGTGCCGAGCTCCTTGTTGCTGTCCGAGTAGCCGATGAGGACGCACTGGCGGCGCCCACGCGCTTCCAGATGCCGCCGGTACAACGGCTCGGCGAGCAGCTGTCGCATGGTGGCGCCGCAAGCGGCGAGGGCGTCAGCGGTTTCGAACTGCGGCGCGATGTCGAGTGCGGCTTCGCCGCTGCGTTTGTCGTAGGCCGCCCCCCAGCGGGCCAATAGCAGCGCCGCGAGCACATCGTCGGCGCCCTCCGCACCGCTGACGATGAAGTAGCCGAGCGCTTCGGCACCATAGCGGTGCCGTCCCTGCATGATCGCATCGAATACCGCCAGCGTGCGCTTGCCGAGGGCGTCGAGCTCGGTCACCGGACCGCGGTCCTTGTGCAGCGCCGCGGCCAGCAGCTCGCAGCGTTCGGCGCGGCCTCGGGCAGGCCAGTGCGCGTCGTCGAAGCCCTGCGCCACGACGGCATGCAGAACACTGGCGTGCTGGCGCACATCGAGCGTCGCCAGGTGCAAGCCGAACGTGTCAATACGCCGCAGCAGGCGCTCGACGTAGAACAGGCCGGCGTTGGTGCCCTTGTTGGCCTTGAGGCTGGCCGCGATCAGCGAGACGTCGTCGCGGAACTGGCGGGCATTTTCGTAGCCCCGGGCCCGTCCATCGAACACGCCGCGCAGCCGCTCGCCGATCTGCGCCAGAAACACGCGGTAGGGCATGCGATCGTGGCGCGCCGGCGTGATGGCGCGCGCCTCCGGCAGCAGACGCATGTATTCGTCGACACGCTTGCCCAGGTCGGCGGACGCCGCCGCCCGGCTGGCGCTTTGCGAGAGCCGCTGGGCGAGCTCCTGGCAGTCGCCGAGGTAGCTGTTGACGATCACCTGCTGCTGGCGTGCGAGAGCCTCGCGGATGCTCTTGGCGTGCACGTCGGGATTGCCGTCCATGTCCCCGCCAGCCCACGAGCCCACGTGCAGGATCGACGGTACGCGCGCGGCGCGTGCCTGCGCGCCGTATACCTTCTCCAGCGCCTGCGCGATTTCCTCATAAAACGCCGGCACGACGCGATACAGGATTTCCACCAGGTAGAACAGGATCTGCTCGCGCTCGTCCGCCACGGTAAGCCGCTCGCGCGGCAGCTCCTCGGTCTGCCATGCGGTGGTCAGCTCCATGCGGATGTTGTTCCACACGCCGCGTGCCTCGTTGGGCGTGAGGCTCGGATCGAGCCGCTCGAGCAGCCGCTGCGCGATGCGCTGCTGCTTGCGCAGCAGCGTCCGGCGGCTGGCTTCGGTCGAATGCGGCGCGAACACCGGCTCGATGGACAGGCTGCCGATGAGCTGCAGCACGTCCGCAAGACTCAGGCCCTGGTTCTTCAGCGCCACGATCGCGTCCTCGACGCCGCCGGGCTGTGG
>CATPBM010000234.1 GCA_955652625.1 uncultured Steroidobacteraceae bacterium | reverse complement strand
CCATAGGTGCCCGCCGGAGGCGCGAGCGTGTTCGCATAGGCGAACGCCCACTTGGCGTCTTCCTTGATGACCTTGCCGACCGGTGCGTTGACCACGATGTTGGCGCTGGTCGCGCCATCCACGAGCACCGGCGCCGGCAGCACGGTGCCGGTCGTATTGCTCGAGGCGGTGGTGGTGATCTGCGCATAGCTGATCGTGTCACCCGCTCCATCCGAGAGCGCACCGGTGGTCGTGGCATTCAGGGTGACATTGCCGCTGTTGCTGACAATGGCCGCCGTTTCCACGCCGCCGGCGAGGTCGCCACCGGTGCCGGCGATCGCCACGCCGTTGCCGACCTGCGCCGCCGCAGGCGCCCAGGTGATCAAATCGACCGCGGCGTTCGAGGCATAGGTGCCGGTGGTGTAAGCCGAACCGGTTCCGACCCTCAGGTACAGGAATTTCGGAATGGTGATCTGGAAGTCGACATGGGCCGTGGCCCCTGGGACGGACGTGCCGGCACCCGTCTGAACGTTGGATTCGGCGTGGCACAGAAGAGGTGCCATCGCCGCCGCCGCCAGCAGAGCCTTAACTACTGTTGAAGTGCGCATATACAAGTTTTCCTAAGCTTGATAAGGATTCTGTGTTGGAACATGGGGCCATCGTAGCCACGCACACACCGCTGCGCCGTGCTTATGTCACGGTTCCCCGGGTGCGTTTGCCGAGGTAAATCACATCTGCAGGCTCTGCACCCGGGCGGGACCATTGCGGGGCGAGCGGATGCGACATGGCTCACACTCGGGGAAATGCGCCGGGGCGAGAGCGTCGGGTCGCCAAGGCCGGCGCCCTGGCTTACATTTGCCCAAAGGGTGAGCGCCCAGCGCTGCGCTGCGGCAACTTCACGACGCCTCGGAGGTCTGACATGCAAGGTACGCAGCGGCCGAGCGCATGCCGCCTGGCCACGGCACTGCTCAACGGCAGCACGTGATGGCGGGGGGTGCGCAGCCGCTGTTATGCGGCATCGAGCTGGGGGGGACCAAGTGCGTGTGCCTTCTCGGTACCCCGGAAGGCGAGATCCGGACGCAGGTATCGGTCCCGACTGGCAGGGATCCGGATGACACGCTGCGCAGGATCGAGGGGATCCTGCGCGGGTGGAGCGTCGCACACGGCGCGTTCGCTGCCATCGGTGTGGCATCTTTCGGTCCCCTGGAACTGCGACGCGGGTCGGCCAACTATGGGCGTATCGGAGCCACTCCCAAGGAGGGCTGGACGGATGTCGATGTCGCCGGCTTCTTCAACCGCCGTTTCGAGGGCCGCCTCGGCCTCACCACGGATGTGATCGGGGCCGCCCTCGCCGAGGCGCGCTGGGGCGCCGCGCGCGGACTGACCGATTTTGCCTACGTCACGGTAGGCACCGGCGTAGGAGTCGGTTTGATTGCGGCGGGAAGGCCCGTAGCCGGGTGGCATCATCCCGAGCTTGGACACGTTCGTGTTCAGCGCCTTCCCGGGGACTCCTGGCCCGGCGCGTGCCCTTTTCACGGTGATTGTGTGGAAGGGCTCGCTTCCGGCCCGGCCATCGAGGCGCGCAGCGGTGCGGCTGCGGGGACTTTGCCCGCGGACAGCCCCGTGTGGGATCTGGTGGCACACGCGCTGGCGCAGCTGGCGCATACCCTGGTGCTGGCCACAGCGCCGCAGCGCATCCTCATCGGCGGCGGTGTAGTGAGCGCCCAACCGCACCTGCTCGCGCGCATCCGCGAGGGGCTGCGCCTGAGTCTCAACGGCTATCTGCGCATCGAGGAGGTGGCGGGCGGCCTCGATGGGTACGTCGTGCTCCCCGGGCTGGGCGTTCGCGCAGGCCCGCTTGGCGCGCTCGCCGTCGCCGCGGACGCGTATGCTGCGGCTCCGGGACCTACGCCGCCGGAGAGCGCGTGACTCAGGACACGGACGGTCAACGCTTCGCGTTCATCTCGATCACGACCCTGTTCTTCGCCTGGGGTTTCATTACCGTCACCATCGATCCGCTGATCGCCTCGCTGAAGGCGATCTTCGCGCTCTCCTACGCTGAGGTGATGCTGACGCAATTCGCCTTCTTCTTGGCGTATGGCGTGGTGTCGCTGCCGGCCGCCGCGCTCGTGAGAAGGCTCGGCTATGCGCGCTCTATCGTCGTGGCGCTGGGAATCATGATCGCCGGGTGTCTCATCGTACCGATCGCGACGCACTTCGAGACCTTCGCCATCGTGCTGGTCGCTCTGTTTGTCATTGCCGGCGGCATCACGGTGCTGCAGGTCGCGGCCAATCCGCTGGCCGCGGCGCTCGGGCCCGCCGCGCGCTCGCACTTTCGGCTGACGCTGTCCCAGGCGTTCAATTCCCTGGGCACGGCGCTCGCCCCATACATCATGTCTTCAGTGGTGCTCGTGGGCGGGATATTCGCCGCCGGCGAGGGGAAGGCGGTTACCGCCGCGCAGCGCGCCGAATCGCTGCGCCACATCGACCTGGCGTTCATCGTCATGGCAGCCCTGATCGCGCTGCTCGCGGTGTTCATTTTCGTGGTGCGCGCACGTCTGGCGGGCGCCGCCCCGCTGCTCGCCAGCGGTGAGGATTCCTCGGTCGCACTTGCCTTCCGCTCGCGCTGGGCCCTGCTCGGCGCGGCGGGCATCTTTCTATACGTGGGTGCGGAAGTCTCCATCGGCAGCACCCTGACCAACTTCCTGCACCAGGAAGATGTCTTCGACGTGTCCTTCGAGCGCGCGGGGAAGCTGGTGAGCCTCTACTGGCTCGGCGCCATGGTGGGCCGCTTCGCCGGCAGTGCGCTGCTGACACGGGTGCGCGCCACGACGCTGCTGAGCGCGGCCGCGGCGGTTGCCGCGCTGCTATGCCTCACGGTGAGGCTGACACCCGGAGCGTTCGCGGGTGTGGCAGCGCTTTCGATCGGACTGATGAACTCCATCATGTTTCCCGTGATTTTCACCCTGACGCTCGAGCGCTCGACGGCGTCGCGGGCGGGGACCTCGGGGTTGCTGGTCATGGCAATCGTGGGCGGGGCTTTTCTGCCGCGCCTCGTCGGCGTCATTGCAGATGCCGCAGGGCTGCGTACCGCGTATGTGGTGCCGATGCTCGCCTATGCGTGCATCAGCGCTTTTGCTATCGCGGCGGCGCGCGTGTCGCCCGCCGCGCGCCCGGCAACCGCCGGCTTTGCGCACTGAGAGTGCGCTATTTCGCAAATAACTGTTCGGCGATGTTCCTGAAGGATTTGAATTCCAGCGCATTCCCCGAAGGGTCGAGGATGAAGAGCGTGGATTGCTCGCCCGGGGTGTTGCCGAAGCGGGTGTAAGGCTCGGTCACCCACTCGACCTCGTGCCGCTTGAGTCGGGTTGCCAGTTCCGACCAGGCCGCAGGCTCGAGCACCACGCCGCAATGCGGGACGGGCACGCCGTGTCCGTCAACTGAATTGAAGTGGGACGCAATACGCCCGTGCCGCCCCAACTGCGGATTCAGATGGCACACGAACTGGTGTCCATACATGTCGAAGTCCACCCATTGCGTCGAGCTGCGACCCTCCGTGCATCCCAGCACCCCGCCGTAGAAGCGGCGCGCCTCCTGGATGTCCCTGACCTGGAGCGCGACATGAAAAGGGGTAAGCGCCATCGGCCGAACTCTCCTTGCAGTACTGCTGGCTGATGTTACAGCGCCTTGCGAGCGGAACACGCATTTGCGCCTCTCCCCAGCGCGCAATGAACGCCCGGCGTATTCGCGGGCACTCACGAACGCCCCTCGGCACGCCGCAATCTTCAGGGCGCGCCTTGCCAGGACTCACCAGACCGACCCCATTCCAGCACCGTGCGCAACTTAAGGCCGATACTGCTCTCGATGACGCTGCTGCAGCCGCTGGCGGTGGCGGCGCAAACGGGTTGGCTCGCCGACCCCGCAGTGCAGCGGCGGCTCGCGGCGGGTGAGGTGGTCGTGCAAAGCGCGGGCACGATGGATCCGGCGCATCCGCAGGGCAGCGTCCGTGCCGCGGTGCGCATCAACGCGCCCGCGGAGGCGATCTGGAAGGTCATGACCGACTGCCGGCAGGCGGTGTCGTTCGTGCCCGGCCTCAAGCGCTGTCGCCGGGTTGGCGGGGCGCCGGATGGCAGCTGGGCAGACATCGAGCACGAGGTCCGGTATTCATGGTTGATGCCGAGCGTCGACTACGTGTTTCGTGCGCAATATGACCGACCCCATCGGATCGACTTCCGGCGCATAAGCGGCGACCTCAAGGAAGAGGAGGGCGTGTGGGTGTTGGTGGAGATACCAGACGCGTCCGCGACGGTTGTTGAATATGAGGTGTACCTCAACCCGGGATTCTGGATCCCGCACATTCTCGTGACCCGTACCTTGCGCAAGGACCTGCCCGCCGCGCTCGCCGGTTTGAGGAATCAGGCGCAACAAGCCAGATAGCCCGGGCCTGGCGCTAGCCGCGCAAGCTCATGCGCCATGGGCCGGCGCGATCCTATACTGTCGGTCCGTGCCGTAGGGGGAAGTCTGTCGTGGCAAGGCACCTGCAATTCAGCTCGCAGTTGCTGCTCTGGCTGGCGGGCAGCTGTCTCAGCGCGCAGCCACAAGCGGTCGCACCCCCGATCGATCTGCCGCACTCCTATTACTACAATGAGATGTATCTGCCACAGCTGACCAGCGGCCCGAGCAGCGTCGCCTGGGCGCCGGATTCGCGCGAAGTGGTCTACTCGATGGCCGGCTCGCTGTGGCGCCAGAAGATCGATTCGACCATCGCGGAGCAGTTGACCGATGGCCCCGGCTACGACTACCAGCCGGACTGGTCGCCCGACGGTCACTTCATCGTCTACGCCTCAAGTTCGGGCGCGGCGATCGAGCTCTGGCTCCTGGATTTGCGCTCCGGTCAGGCATCGCAGCTGACGCATGGCGGGGCAGTCAATGTCGAGCCGCGCTGGTCTCCGGACGGCAGGCGAGTGCTGTACGTCTCGACGGCCTACCATCGCCATTTTCACGTGTTCGCGGCCGAGGTGCGCGATGGAGTCCTCGGCGCGCCCATGCGGCTCACCGGGGAGAATAAGAGCGCCCTGCCGCGCTACTACTACAGCGCCTACGATCACGAGATCAATCCCACCTGGGCCCGCGATGGTCAGGCGATCCTCTACGTCTCCAACCGTGGTCGCATCCATGGCACCGGTGGATTCTGGCTCGAGCGCGCCGTGCCGGAGTCTGAGCCCCGCGAGCTGCGTTACGAGGAAACCAGCTGGCAGGCGCGGCCGGACTTCTCCCCAGACGGCACGCGGATCGTCTACAGCTCCTACCTCGGGCGCAACTGGCAGCAGTTGTGGCTGATGCCTGCCGGCGGCGGCGATCCGTTTCCCATCACCTACGGGGACTGGGATGAAACCAGCCCGCGGTGGTCCCCGGACGGCCGCCTGATCGCATTCATCTCAAACCGGGAGGGCGACACGCAATTGCGTCTGCTGCGGCTGCCCGGCGGCAGCTCGCGGCAACTCGAGGTCACCGAGAGACACCAGCGGCGTGCGGGCGGGATCGTGCACCTGTTGGTGCGCGATGAGCATGGCGCGCCGACCCCGGCGCGGGCCGTGGTGAGGGATGCGGCGGGGCGGTTCTATGCCCCGGCCCGGGCGTGGATGCACCATGCGGAATTTGATCGCCACGAATATCCGTTCGAAGCCCGCTATTTCCATACCTCCGGTGAGGATTTCGTCGAAGTGCCTGCGGGCACCGTGAGTATCGAGTTGATGAAGGGCTTCGAACGCACGCCCGAGCGTCGCAGCGTACAGGTGAGCGCGGGAACTACCACGGACGTCACACTCGTGCTGGCGGCGCGGCCGTGGCCCGACACCCCCGGTCGGCGCTGGGTGAGCGCCGATGTGCACGTGCACATGAACTACGGCGGTCACTACCGCAACACGCCGGAGCATCTGGTTTTCCAGGCGCAGGCGGAGGATCTCAACATCGTCGAGAACCTCATCGTGAACAAGGAGCAGCGCATACCGGATATCGCCTACGGCGGGCGCGGAGTGGACCCGGCCTCGAAACCCGGGACGCTCGTGGTTCACGGCCAGGAATTCCATACCAGCTACTGGGGCCACCTCGGCCTGCTGGGCATTCGCGGCAACATCCTTCTGCCCGGCTATGCCGGCTACCCGCACACGGCGGCGGCAAGCCTCGCTCCGACCAACGCGGACGTCGCGGACATGGCGCACGCGCAAGGCGCGCTGGTCGGGTACGTGCATCCCTTCGAGGAGGAGCCACGCCCGCTGACCAGACCGGCCCATACCGACGCCGACGAACTGCCGGTGGATGTCGCGCTGGGCAAGGTCGACTACATGGAAATCGTGTCGTTCGCGGATCACCAGGCGACGGCCTCGGTGTGGTATCGCCTGCTCAACCTGGGATTCAGGATTCCGGCAGCCGGCGGCACCGACGCCATGGCCAACTATGCGACCCTGCGCGGACCAGTCGGTTTAAACCGCGTCTATGCCTCGGTGGCGGACGATTCGGTCAACAGCGAGGCCTGGCTTAGGGCGCTGCGAGAGGGACGCACGTTCGCCACCAACGGACCGCTGCTCGATTTTTCCATTGCCGGCAATCCCATCGGCTCGATCCTGCAGCTCGAGCACAGGCAGCGCCTGCCCTTTACCGCGCGCCTGCGTTCCATCGTGCCCGTTGATCATGCCCAGGTGGTCTGCAACGGACAGATCGTCCGCGAGCTCGCCCTCGATGCCCGGCACGAGGCGCTTCAAGTGAGCGGCACATTGCCGATCAGCACGAGCGGGTGGTGTGTGCTGCGGGCCTTCAGCGCCCGCGCGCAATATCCAGTCCTCGATAACTTTGTCTACGCGACCACCAGTCCGATCTATGTGTCGGTGGGCGGTGCCCAGCCGCACTCGCGGCAGGACGCGCGCTATTTCGAGGCGTGGATTGATCATCTGCTGCAGACAACCGCCGGCTATCCGGACTGGAACTCGGCGGCAGAGAAGACCGCTGTGCTGCAGAAGCTCAGGGAAGCCAGGACGGTGTACGAGAACCTCGAGTAGTGCAGCCACAGGACCCGCGATGCCGCCCGGGCGGCTGCCGACTTTTAGCGCGATCCAAGCACGAACTGGTTCCCGTCCGGATCCGTGAATGTCGCAAACGTGCCCCACGGCTGCTTCTGCGGCTCGCCGGTAAATTCCACGCCGCGCTGGCGCAGCTGCCGATAGGTGGCTTCGACGTCATCGCAGGCAAAGGAGCCGTTGAAGAAAGTGCCTACGCGGTTCTCGTGCCCCTCGGGGGTGAACAGTACGACCCCGGTCTGCGAGTGCGCGATCCGCAGCTCGATCCAGCGCTGCTTCTCATCGAAGGGCTGGTCGGTCGCCACTTCGAACCCGAGCTGCTCGGTATAGAACTTGAGGGCACGGCGCTGGTCCGTGACCGGGATGCCGACGAACTTGAGGTGGGTAATCATCTGCGGGGCCTCTTCCATTGCGCAAAGCCCATTATGCGTGCGGCGTGCGGCGTGCCCGCATCTTTAAATGCTATAGTATTAAATGCCATGCAGCGCTTGACGATCGATGCCTATGTGACGGACGTGCTGATGCCGGATCTGGTCGGTCATGACCGGCGGCCGGCGGCGTTCGTCGTCTACCTGTTCCTCCTGCGGCACACTCGCCAAGGTCAGCGCGACTCGATCTCCATGAGTCTGCAGTCCATCGCGACCCGGACCGGCCTGTCGAAATCGAGCGTCCAAAGCTCCATTCGCCACCTGAAGCGCCGGCGGCTGCTCGACCCTGAGCTGAAGGCCACGGTGACCGCGCCGCTCAGGCGCATCCTTCGCCCGTGGTTGAGATGAGCCCGATGCCGCAACACATCTCATCGCAAGCGCTGTTTACGGTCGCGATCATCGCACTGATTGCGTGGCGCATGTACGCGCGAATCCGGCGCACGATCGGACGTCAGCGACTGTCTGCGGTGCGCCCCTGGCTCACCCTCGCCATTTTCCCCCTGCTGATCGCGCTGCTGGCGCTCGCCACACGCTCGCTGCCGCTAGCCGAAGCGTCCCTGGCGTGTGGGGTTGCGATAGGGATCGGCCTGGGCGGACTCGGCCTGCGTCTTACGCGCTTTGAGGCATCCGCAGACGGCGTGTACTACACCCCGAGCGCGCACCTTGGTGTGCTGCTGTCTACGCTCCTCCTCGCCCGCATCGCGTATCGCTTCCTCGTCGGAGGGCTGCCCGGTTCGACGGTGGGTGCGCCGCCGCCTTCCGCGAGCGCTCTCACTCCGCTCACGCTGCTGCTCGTCAGTACGCTGGCCGGTTACTACTGCGTCTACGCCATTGGGCTGCTGCGCTGGGCAGCGCGCAGCCGAGGCGAGGTGGCAACATGAGTCGGCGGGCCAAGGCGGTAGTTGCGCGCACGCTTGGCAAGCCCGTCAGCGTCGAGGAGATCGACATCGAGCCGCCGCACCAGGGCGAGGCGACCGTTCGCCTGAGCGCGTGCGGAGTCTGTCACAGCGATCTCTCGGCAACGAACGGCACCATCGGCTACCCGCTGCCGCTGATCATCGGCCACGAAGGCGCCGGCACCATCACAGACGTGGGCGAGGGAGTGCGCGATTTGAAGCCAGGTGATTCCGTAATTACCTCATTCGTCAGCATGTGCGGGCATTGCGCCTACTGTCAGAGCGGCCGACCGCAACTTTGCGCGCGCTCGCTGCAGGCGCTCTATACGCTGCCGGACGGGACGGTGCGTACCCGCGACGCGCAAGGCCGGCCGCTCAACGTGTTCTGCGGCTGCGGCGTCATGGCTGAGTACGCGACCGTACACAGCGACAACCTGATCAAGATCCCCGGCGACATGCCGCTCGACAAGGCCGCGCTGCTCGCCTGCGGCGTGATGACCGGTGTCGGTGCGGTCATCAATACCGCGAGGCTCGCGGCGGGTTCAGTCGCCGTGGTGTTCGGATGTGGTGGCGTCGGGCTCAATGTCCTGCAAGGCTGCGCCCTTGCCGGCGCGCGGATGGTGGTCGCCGTAGACACCCGCGCCGAGCGCCTCGCACTCGCGATGCACTTCGGTGCGACGCACACGGTGGACGGCACCAGTCACGAGCAGCTCGGCAAGGTACTGTACAAGCTCACCGGCGGCGGTGCGGACTATGCTTTCGACTGCGTTGGTCTCGGCAAGGTCACCGAGCAGGCTTGGAACGTATTGAGGCGGGGCGGTATGGCAGTCACGGTCGGTATCGCCGCACCACAGGACACGATTGTGCTCAACGCCCAGCGCCTCGCCATCAGTGAAAAGACACTGACAGGCAGCTATTTCGGGTCCGCCCGCCCGCAGTACGATGTTCCACGACTGATCGGACTTTATCGCGCCGGTCGACTGAAGCTCGACGAATTGATTACCTGCAGATATTCGCTCGATGAGGCCCCGCGAGCCCTCGCCGACCTCGAGCGCGCCGGCGCGGGCCGCGGCGTCGTGCTGTTTTGATCCGCTCTGAAGCCGCAGTCCTGCGCCGTGACCGCGTGCCGCTCACTTCGGCTTGCGGAATTGGTACAGGAATTGATCGGTCTTGTGCCGAATCGACGGATCGAACACCACCTTGCTGTGATCGTCCTCGGGATTCTTGAACGCATCCTCCTGCGCCTCGAGCTTGAATCCGGCCTGCTCGAAGGTGCGTTTCACCCCCTCGGGGTCGATGCGGTGCAGCTGCTTCACCGATTCCACCGGATCGCTGCCGGCCTTCGCAATGTGATCCTGTACCAAGACCACGCCTCCGGGCTTGAGCGCGGTGAACAATGCGCCGACCATCTGCGCAGCATCCCCCATTGGGCCGCTCGCGCCGCGCGGCGTGTAATAGATGTCGTGATAGGACATGACGAACAGCGCAGCGTCCAGCGAATTCGCGGGCAGCTTCAAATCCGCAATTTCCCCGACCTTCAATAGCGTGTTAGGCACGCGGTGAGCGTCGAAACGCTTGGCGAGCTTATCCCCGATGAAGCTCGCGTAGCCGCCGTTGTT
>CATPBM010000233.1 GCA_955652625.1 uncultured Steroidobacteraceae bacterium | reverse complement strand
GCGCAGATTGTACCTACCCTCGAGTCTCAGGGCAGTTTTGGCGCACCGGGCCCCTGCGTCGGCGGGGGGCTGGCCCTCGAGAGTCCGTGAGGAGGGAGCCCGGGAGCCGCGGGCGGAGAGGGCTGTGCAGCCTGCGCCGTGACGGGACAAGGCTGGACGGAGATCCGCGAGCGGACCCCTTCTGCAAAGAGGTCCTGGAGCGTGATGGTGCTCATGCCCGGCGGAGGCACGAGATCCACCCAATACATAGCCCCGGCCAGTTTGCGTTCTGCGACTTCGGCCTTGAGTCCGATCCCTTGCACTGCCTTAGCGCGCCGGTCAGCGCGTTCGCGTTCGCTGTAGAGACCGAGTGACAGACGGGGACCTGCCTCGGAGGTCGCGGGCATAAAAATCGCATCTTTGATGCCGTTGCGCTCCAGCATGGTGAGTGCGCGCCCCGTCTCGTCCGCATTCTTCATGCCTCCCACAAAAACCCAATACCCTGCCGACATCTGGCCCTGCTCGGCACGCTGGCGCGGAGCGAAACCCTTAGCACGCAACAGCGCCGCAGCCTGGGCGCTGTTGGCAAGATCGCCGAACGGCCCGACGGACATGCACGCAGCCGGCTGGTTGAGTGCGGTCTTTTCGGCAGCGCTTGTTTCCGGGCGCTGCGTTGGGGGCAGCTCATCGGCAAGCTTCAGGCGCGGCAGCCGGGCGAGCGCGTCGTTCACCGGGGCGGGGCGGGCCGCGTCGACCCAGTGTGCCCAGGCGAAGTAAGCGAGGTTGACGAGCAACAGCGCGAAGAAGGCATTCCGCACGGGCGGATTCTAGATCAATGGCGGAGCCGCGGCGCCGATGTCTGCGAGAGCACCGTGAGTCCTCTGAGCACCAGGTCCGGCACGCCGACAGAGGGACTTTGCACCAGCGGTCGCACCGCCGGGGCTTCACCTCCGGTCAGCACCACGAGTGGCTTTCGTCGCAGCAGCACCTGCGCTTCATCCACCGCGCGATCAATCAGTGCCGCGGCGGCATAGCGCGAGCCCTGTACGATACCGGCGCGCGTGGATCGGGCGAAGAGCCCGGCTTCGCCCATCGCACCCCCCTGCGCACGGCGGCGGATGCCCTGCGTGTTGTGCAGCAGCGTGTCCACCATGAGCTCAGGCGCGGGAATGATCACGCCCCCCCGATGACGGCCGTCTGCGCCGACGAGATCGATGGTCATGGCCGTGCCGACACCGACAACGCACACAGCCACTCCCCTGAAGAGATGATGAGCCCCGACGGCCGCGACATAGCGATCCACCCCCAGGCGCCAGGGTTCGACATACCCCACGGTGACGCCGCCCCCACGCCGCGGGACGCTCACGAACTGCGCGGTGACGCCCGCACGCCGCGCCGCGGCCGCCACCGTCCGGTTCACCTTCGACCCCGCCACGCTCGTGACCAGCGCGCGCTCTGGTCCGCGCGCCTGACGGAACAGCCGTCGGGCGTAGTCCGCTGGGCGCCAGCCCGAGTGCACTGCCGCGTGCCGCTTGCCGAGACCCTGTGCGTCAAAGCGCGCCCACTTGATGCGCGTGTTGCCGATATCGACGACGAGCACCGCCACGGCTAAGCCCTGACGCTCACGTCGCCGGAAATGAAGCGCTTCACGCCGTGCGGGGTCTCCACCAGCAGCGCCCCGTGCACGTCGATGCCGCGCGCCAGGCCCTTGGTGCTACCCTGCGCCGCGCTCACGTTCACCGGCCGCCCACGCAGCGCATCCGCCTCGCGCCACTCGGGGATGAAGGGCTTCAATCCCTCGCGCTCGAAATCAATGAGGCCGGGCACGCAGGCGCTGATGAGGGCGGCAGCCACGTCGTTCCGGGAGGTATCCTTAAGGCCGGCGCCCGCCAGGTCCGCCGCCTCCGTGCCGGCTTCCGCGATCTTCTTCAGGAGCGTCGCGCCCAGCATCACGTTGAGGCCAATCCCGATGACCACGCACGCGGGACCCTGGGATTCCGCGCGCAGCTCGATCAGCACGCCGCCGAGCTTGCGGGTGTCGATGAGGAGGTCGTTGGGCCACTTGAGCGTCGCGCCGGCGACGCCGAGCTTCTTCAGCGCGCGCAGCACGCACACCCCGATGACGAGCCCCAGCGCGCCTAGGTCCTCGGGAGCTTCGCGGAACGTCCAGCTGATCGAGAGGCAGATCGCCCCGCCCGGGGGCGCAAGCCATGCCCGGCCGCGCCGCCCTCTTCCGGCCGACTGATATTCCGCGAGAAAGACTTGGCCCGTCCCGCTTGGCGGGTTGGGACGCTCGAGCAGAATGGTGTTGGTGGAAGCGATCGACCAGGCCGAATCCACGCTCGCCACGTGGTCGCGTACCTCGCGCGCCAGGTGCTCGCGGATCCTCGTGGGATCAAGTGGCTCGCTGCCATGTGCGAGCCGGTAACCCCGGTTGCGCACCGCGTGCAGCGTCGCGCCGAGCTCGCGCAGTGAGCCCGTCGCCTTCCAGATCGCGCTGCGGCTGACACCGAGTGTCCCGGCCAGCTCCTCACCGGAGTGAAAGCGCCCGTCCGCGAGCTCGCGGAACACCTGGGCGACGAGCGGCTCATTCACGCTCGCCACGAGCGTCGCAGTTCTCACCCGTCCCGCGGCGCGGGCCATGTCAGGGCACTCCACGGCGCGACCCCAGGAGCCATAGGCGGCGTGCGCGCGACTCCGTGCCCGCGCGCATGCGCGCAATGTTGGCGCGGTGGGTGAAGAGAATCAAGAGCGCTGCGAGGATTCCGAAAGTGAGGAGCGGCGCGCGCGGAGTGAGGTGGCTCATCGCGATCGACACCGCGAGCGCGAGAGCCGCCAGCATCGATCCTAAGCCGACGTAGCCAAAGAGCATGACCGCCGCAAGCCAGGTGAGTAT
>CATPBM010000232.1 GCA_955652625.1 uncultured Steroidobacteraceae bacterium | reverse complement strand
CTCGTCCTCCAGCATCTTGCCGAGCGCAAATTCCAGGTGCAGCCGGTCTTCGTCTTCCAGATCGTCGCGCCCCAGTGCGCCCCGCATGGCGCGCGCCTCCTCCTCGCCGAAGCGAAAAGTTTTGAGGTTGGCAAGGCTCCAATAGGCTTCACCCAGCGTCGGCGCCAGTGAAATCGCGCGACGATAGGCGGCAACGCTGTCGGCCTGGCGTCCGGCCGTTCTCAACGCATGACCATAGCTCATCCACATTTTCGGCTGAGCGGGTTGCTCCCTGAGGAGTCCCTCATAAACGCGGATCGTCTCGTCGTAGTCGCCGAGGTTGGCGAGAATGGCGGCACGCAGATTGCGATAACCGGGATCGCGGGGTGACTTCGCGAGCAGCTGCTCGATCTGCTTCACAGCGGCCTGCGCCCTGCCGCTTCGATTCAGCAGCATGGCGTAGTTCTCGCGCGCGGCATCGAAGCCCGGTGCCAGCTCGAGACAGCGCTCCAGGAGCTGCTGCGCATCGATCACGCGCCGCAGCCGCGCCGCGACTTCGGCCCGCATTCTCAGCGCGGCAACATCTGTAGGATAGCTCTGCAGGTGTGCGTGCAGCCGTGCATCGGCGGCGGGGAGGTCGTTGGCAACGAGCGCAGCGGCGGCCTCTAGCAGCCGCGGATCACGCGTCGCCGCCTCGATGAAGCGCGCGCGCGCCTGATCGGCACCGCCCGCATCGCCGGCCGCATCGAGTTGATCGGCAAGCAGACGCCAACCGTCTGCGAGGTCAGGCCTGAGGCTGACCGCGCGGCGCAACGCACGGATCGCCTCCGTGACCCGATCCGATTCGGCCAGTGCAACTGCGAGCTCCAGGAACACGGCGCCGGCATTGGGCTGCTCGCGCGCCAGCGGCTCGAGCACCTCGAGCGCGGCGTGCGTATGACCTGCAATCCGATGCGCGGCACCAAGGATGAGCCGCGCGTGCGGATGGCCGGTTGCGCCCTTCAGGATTTCGGCCGCTTGCTCCGCGGCGAGGCGGGGATCGCGCTGCAGCAGCCGTTGGGCGTGGGCGAGCGCGACGTCGAGCGTGCCGACGGGCTCTGCTGCCACACTCCCCCCACTCATGTCACAAATCTACCACGATCCCTCGGAAGTTCACCCAGGCGCACCGCCTTGAGCGTGGCAATGGCGGCCTTCCTCATCTAGTGTTGCGCCACGGTGGATATCAGCGAGGCAACCCGAAGTTTCGAGCGCTGGCTCGGCGCGCGCGTGCCTCTGGTACGCGGCGACCTCGACCTCAAACACCGGCTGATGACTACGAACATGTTCTCGTTTCTGCGCGCGAGCTTCTACCGCTGGGCGCAGCTGTGGCCGGACGTGTGTGCAGAAATCGCCCAGGCGCCCGCGGTGCTCGCCGTGGGCGACCTGCATGTGGAGAACTTCGGCACCTGGCGCGATGCGGAAGGGCGTCTGATCTGGGGCGTCAACGACTTCGACGAGACGGTGATCCTGCCCTACACGCAGGACCTGGTGCGCCTGGGGACGAGCGCGCTGCTTGCGGTGGAGGAGTCGCGGCTCGCGCTCTCGGCGCGCCGCGCCTGCGAATCGATCCTCGCAGGTTACACGCAGTCGCTGCGCGAGGGCGGCGGGGCGGCAGTACTGGCGGAGCGCTATCGGTGGCTGCGCGATCTTGCGGTGGCGCGGCTGAAGGATCAGCGCCCCTACTGGGAGCGCCTGCGCGCACTGCGCACCACTGAGCGCGTAGACATGAGCGTGCGGCGTCTGCTCGAGGCGGCCATGCCCGGGCGCGCACTCGATGTGCGCATTGTGCACCGCCAGGCCGGGCTCGGGAGCCTGGGGAGGCTGCGCCTCGTCGCTCTCGCCAACTGGCTCGGCGGCATGGTCGCGCGCGAAGCGAAGCCCCTTACGGCGTCGGCGTGGCTGTGGGCGCGGGGCAAACGTCCGCTGCGTCCCCGCTACGCCGACATTCTAAGGAGAGCGGTGCGCGTTCCGGACCCGTTCCTCGCAGTGCATGGCGAATGGGTCATCCGGCGGCTCGCCCCGGACTGCGGCCGCATCGAGCTCGCAAGCCTGCCGCGCGGGCACGACGAGAGTCAGCTGCTGTGGATGATGGGTTGGGAAACCGCCAACATGCACCTTGGGACCCCGGTGCAGCGCAAGCGGATCATCGCCGATCTCGGCAAGCGAAAAGGCGCCTGGCTCGCCAGAGCAGCGGAGCGCATGGCCGATGCCGTGGAGCGCGACTGGCGCAAGTGGTGCAAGGCGATGCGCGAGGACTGAGAAATGAAAGACCTGACACAGGGACCCATCCCCAGGCAGCTGGTGGCGCTGGCGGTGCCCATCGCCGTGGGCATGCTCTTCCAGACGCTCTACTTGCTGGTGGACCTGTATTTCGTGTCCCGGATCGGGGATGCGGCGATTGCCGGCGTCAGCAGCGCCGGCACGGCGAGCTTCGTCATCCTGGCGCTGACGCAGATGCTGGGCGTCGGTACGGTGGCGCTGGTTTCGCACGCCGTGGGCCGCAAAGACCCGGCGGAGGCCAACCTCATCTTCAACCAGTCGGTGCTGCTGTCGGGGATCTGCGGGGTGCTGACCCTGGCGGGTGGCTTCCTGCTGAGCAGTCCGTATGTGCGCTCGGTAGCAGCCGACCCGGCAGTCGTTGCCGCCGGCACCAGTTATCTCTACTGGTACACTCCGGGGCTCGCCCTGCAGTTCGCGCTGGTGGCGCTGGGCTCGGCGCTGCGCGGCACCGGCATCGTGCAGCCCACCATGATCGTGCAGATGCTGACCGTGCTCCTGAACACGCTGCTCGCGCCCATCCTCATCAGCGGCTGGCTGACGCACCATCCGCTGGGTACCGCAGGGGCGGGTCTTGCGAGCAGCATCGCAATTGCCGTTGGCGTGCTGTTGCTGTGGGTCTACTTTGCGCGGCTCGAGCACTACGTGGGGCTGCGCCCGGGCCTGTGGCGCCCGCGCTGGGACGTCATCCGGCGCATCCTCAACGTGGGTCTGCCCGCCGGCGGCGAATTCTTCATGCTGTTCGTGATCCTCGGCGTCATTTACTGGGTGATTCGCGACTTCGGCCCCGCGGCGCAGGCGGGATTTGGCGTCGGCGGGCGCGTCATGCAGGCGTTGTTCCTGCCGGTCATGGCGGTGGCGTTCGCGGTCGCACCGCTCGCCGGCCAGAACTTCGGCGCCCGTCAGTATGGGCGCGTGCGTGAGACGTTCCGCACCGCGGTGATCCTGAGTTCCGTGCTGATGTTCGCCCTCACCCTGGTGTGTCAGTGGCGTCCGGAATGGTTCATCGAGGTCTTCAGCCGCCGGCCGGAGGTGCTCTCGGTCGGTGCCACTTACCTGCGCATCATTTCCTGGAACTTCGTGGCCACCGGGCTCATCTTCACCTGCTCGGGCATGTTCCAGGCACTCGGCAATACCTGGCCCTCGCTCCTGAGCTCGGCGTCGCGCCTCGTCACGTTCGTGCTGCCGGCGGTGCTCTTGTCGCGGCTGCCGCACTTCAACCTCACGCAGGTGTGGTACCTGTCGGTGGCCACGGTCACCCTGCAGGCCTTGACCAGTCTCGCGCTGCTGCTGCGGGAACTCGGGCGCAAGCTCGACGCGCCGAGCGCCGCGGGGGGCGGCACCCAGGGCGGCGTCGTGCCGGTCGGCGCGGGGAGCGACGCCGGCTAGGGGGCTACTTCGGTTCCTGTCCGGGCTGCGGGTCGGAGAGCGGGAAGGACTTCGCGCCGCTCTGTGCCGGCGACACGACAGGGGCGGGCGCAGAGTCCGATGCAGCGCCCGCCGCCGACGCGGAGCGTTGCTGCATGCCGGTGCTCGTGGACACCGCATCCATGAAGCGCCGTGCCGCCTCATCATTGCTGGTCACGCTGCCTGCGAGAATGTCGCCGGCTGTGACGTCGGGCTTGCCGTAGAAGACCTCGTTCGCCTCGTCGTCGATGGTGATGGCCGTGCCATCGAGTGCAATGCCTGCGAACACCCCGCGGCTGCGCGAGTAGGAGTAGACCTCCGCCTTGAAGGAGGTGTCGGTGGCGGCGGATGCCTGGCGGCCGACCGGGCCCGCGGCGACCGAGGCATCGGCGCCGAGCGTCACCTTGCCCCCGTTGATGCCCTCGACGCCCTTGGGGGTGGTGAACACCAGCACCAGGTCTGCGGATTGCACGCCCCACTGCCAGCCAAAGCTCCCGCCCGTCATGGTGATGAATACGGGGTAGGAGAAGCGGCCCTGCTTGTCGCGCACCACGAGCACGCCATGACCGCGTCGCCCGCCGGCGAAGAAAGCCACCTTGGTGAGGTCCGGAATGACCGCGATGCCGTAAGCGCGCTCCAGCAGGCGATCGGGAATGGCCTGGTCGCGCGAGTTACGCAGCTCATCGAGGACCTGGCCCGCGGTCAGGAGGCGGCCTTGCTCGCGCGCCTGCGCGTGGGCGCCGGCCGAGGCGCCCGCCAGGACGAGACCTGCCAGCACGGTGAAGAGCGAAAAGCGGGTGCGCATCATTGGAGACATCCCCTTTGCCTGTCGGTGCTTGCCGACAGAACGTGAAATGAGCAGTCGCAGTAACTGCGCAGTTTAACTCACTCACGCACCCGCAGCGCAGCGTGCACGCAAGAAACCCCGCGCGGAGGCCTTCAGCACCGGTTCAGCCGCACTCCTGCCTCTGTCAGTACCAGATCGAGACGAACACCTGGAAGATGTTCGCGTTCAGCTTGTAGAGCGGCTCATTGCCCGCGCCGTACTGGCCCGCGAGCAGCGCGTTGCGGAAGTCGCTGTAGTTGACCAGCAGATGATCGACCCTGAGGTTGGCGGTGCTCTTGTTGATCCAGGGCGCGCCCGGCACCTGGAACTGGTAGGAGGCGCCCGCACCGAGGGTGTAGCTGTTGAATGCCGCGAGCTCGCGGTCGCGCGCCATGAAGTTCTGGTAGTTGGCCCGCGGGAACAGGTCGCCGTAAAAGTCCGCGTGCTTCTGCCTGTAGAAGCGCAGGCTGCCATCGAATATCCAGTGCTGCCACACCGGGTGCGTGTAGCCGATCTCGGCAGTGTGCGCGACGATGCCCCAGGTATCGCGATAGTAACGGTATTGGCCGCTGAGCGCCGCCCGCCACGGCAGGAAATACTTCAGCTGCGCGGAGGCGGCGTTGCTCGAGCGCGTGTTGGGGTATACCTGGTCGGCGAGCGTGAAGCCCGCTCCCACGCCCGGCGACAGATAGCGGATCTTGCGGTAGGGGTT
>CATPBM010000231.1 GCA_955652625.1 uncultured Steroidobacteraceae bacterium | reverse complement strand
GTTCGATGGCGGTGCCCAGTGCGTCGTGGGCCCCGAGGGCCATGGCTGGGGCGGCCTTGCCGATCGCCGCGACCCATACGTGCCCGGCGGGCGGTGAGCCCGGGGACGCCGGCTGCGCCAGGGCCTCGCGCACGCAGCGGCGCCCGTCGACGCGCCGCAGGCCCGCTTGCAGCAGGCCGAGCAGCAACTCGCGGCGTGGGTCGGAGGTGTCCGCCGGATCAGCTCCCGCGCACGACCTTGAGTTTGCTGCGCCGTTCGCGGCGCGCAAGTTTCGCCGCGTCCGAGCGCTCGAGCTGCAGCCGCTCCAGGTACTCGGGCGTCACGTCGCCGGTGACGTATTCACCCGAGAAGCACGAGGTGTCGAACTCCTCGATGCGCGCATCTTCATGCTTGCAGGCGGCAATCAGGTCATCGAGATCCTGGTAGATGAGCCAGTCGGCGCCGATGAGGCGAGTCACTTCGTCCACGCTGCGGCCGCTGGCGACCAGCTCGCTCACTGCCGGCATGTCGATGCCGTAGACGTTCGGGAAGCGCACTGGCGGGGCGGCCGACGCGAAGTACACCTTGGCGGCGCCCGCCTCGCGCGCCAGCTCGATGATCTGCGCCGAGGTGGTGCCGCGCACGATGGAGTCATCGACCAGCAGCACGGTCTTGCCGCGGAACTCCAGGTCAATGGCGTTGAGCTTGCGGCGTACGGATTTCTCGCGCTCTTCCTGGCCGGGCATGATGAAAGTGCGGCCGATGTAGCGGTTCTTGATGAAGCCCTCGCGGTACTTCAGGCCCAGCCGCTGCGCGAGCTGCAGGGCGCTGGTGCGGCTGGTGTCCGGGATCGGAATGACCACGTCGATGTCGTGCCTGGGGCGCTCGCGCAGGATCTTGTCGGCCAGCCGATCGCCCATGCGCATGCGCGCGCGGTACACCGAGATGTTGTCGATCTTGGAGTCCGGGCGCGCAAAGTAGACGTATTCGAAGATGCAGGGGGTGTGCCGCAGCGTGGCGACGCACTGCTGGGTGTGGAGCCGGCCCTGCTCGTCGATGAATACCGCCTCGCCGGGCGCCACGTCGCGCACCAGGCGGAACGAGAGACTGTCGAGCGCCACGCTCTCGGATGCCAGCATCCACTCCGTACCGCGCGGCGTGCGCCGCTCACCCAGCACCAGCGGACGGATGCCATTCGGATCGCGAAAGCCGAGGATGCCGTGGCCGATGATCATGGCGACGACCGCGTAGCCGCCGCGGCAGCGCCGGTACACGGCGCTCAGGGCGGCGAACACGTCCGCGGGCGTGATGCGCACCGTGCCGACGCGCTGCAGCTCGGAAGCGAATACGTTCAGCAGGACCTCCGAGTCGGAGGTGGTATTGAGGTGGCGCCGGTCCTCGCGTATCAGGATCTCGGCGAGCTCGGAGGCGTTGGTGAGGTTGCCGTTGTGGCCAAGACAGATGCCGTAGGGGGCGTTGACGTAGAAGGGCTGCGCCTCGGAAGCGCCGTCGCAGCCGGCGGTGGGATAGCGCACGTGACCGATGCCGGCATTGCCCTTGAGCTCGAGCATGTGGTGCTGCTGGAACACATCGCGCACCAGTCCGCTGCCCTTGCGTACGCACAGCTCGGCGTCACCGGTAAACGTGGCGATACCCGCCGCGTCCTGGCCACGGTGCTGCAGTACGGTCAGCGCGTCATAGATGTGCTGGTTGACCGCGCTGGTGCCGACGATGCCGACGATGCCGCACATAGTTTCAGCTCCTCAGGCGCGTACGCGCTCGTCCGAGGCGTGCCGCACGCGTTGTTCCCCGACCAGCGTACGCAGCCCGTCGGCGACTTTCTCGCCGTAGGGAATGAGCACCGAGCGCCGCCACCAGTTCTCGCCCTCGAGCTCCAGGAGCTGCCCGAGGATCACGAACACTCCGAGCAGCACGAAGGCGCGCAGCACGCCAAAGGCGAAGCCGAGCAGGCGATCCATGCCGCTGAAGATCGACAGCCGCACGAAGTGTGCGAGCGCCGCGCCGACGACGGCGCCAAGCAGCAGGATCAGCACCACGATGATGATGCGGGCCGCCCAGGGCCTGACTGCGGAAGTGCCAATGAGTCCGCCCAGATGCGGCTCGATGAGATCGGAGAAATGCCAGGCGAGGAACAGCGCCACGATCCACGCCCCAAGCGCCACGGCTTCGCGCAGAAAACCGCGTACCGCACCCATGGCTGCGGAAATGATGATGGCGGCAATCACGACGTAGTCGGTTGAGTTCATCGCTACCGGTCGTCACCGCGGTCAGTCCGCGCCGCGCGGATTGTACAAGAGCGTCAGAACCGTTGCCTGAGTGGCGCGTCCCGCGTAAAGATGCGGCTACCTGGGGACGACCGAGCCGCTGTGGCCCGCGATCCGCAGCTTGCCCGCGAGCTCGCTCGCCGCCGCGCGGTCGTGCACCGGCCCGACACGCACCCGGTAAAGTCTGCGTCCGGAAGCGCCCTGCGACACGCTCACCGGAAAGCCGCGCGCGCGCACCTCCTGCGCCAGGTGTTCGGCATTCGCCCGGCTTGCGAAGCTGCCGAGCTGCACCACCCACGCCCCGGCAGCGGATGCGCCCGGTATCGGCGCCGCGCTCGTGCGCCCCGCCGCTACGCTCTTGCCCTGGAGCGGCGGCGCTGCAGCGGAGGGGTGTGGCGAAGATTTCGCGGTACTCGCCGCGCGCGCCTCGGGCGGGGAAGAGATCTGTGGTGCCCGCGTCGATGGGACTGGCGGCGTGGCCGCCGGCGCCGGGCTGGCCAGCGGCGCGGGGGGTTCGGGTCCGCTCGCGGGCAGCGCCGTGCTGCGCGCATGCGCGTCCTCCGATAGATTGATGGTGTAGGAGCGTAATGGCGGTTCCTCGGCCGACGGCCCCACGACCGCGGCCCGCGGCGCGGAGCGGATGGGTCCTGTCAACAGCTCGGGCACCAACAGCACCATCAGGGCCACGAGAATCATTGCGCCCGTCAGCCGTTCTTTCACCTTAGCTACCCACGATGGGGGCGAAAACCTACAAAGCCAAGCGCAGCGGACGCCGCGCGCCGTTCAGTATATCCGAAGCCACTGCAGCGCCGGCCCTACGGTGTAGACGGAACCGCAGACGACGACCCGATCTGCCGGGCGCGTCGCGGCGCGCGCCAGCTCACAGCCCGCAGCGACCGAGGCCGCGAGCGTCATCTCGCCCGGGGGCCGGGCCAGGCGCTGCGCCAGCTGCGCCGCGCTGCCACCGCGCGGGCCGGGCAGCGCGCACACGATCCAGTGATCGATGACGGGGCTGAGCGCCGCGGCGATCGCCGCAGCGTCCTTGTCCG
>CATPBM010000230.1 GCA_955652625.1 uncultured Steroidobacteraceae bacterium | reverse complement strand
GAAGAAGCATGCGCCGTGCATCATTTTCATCGACGAGATCGATGCGGTGGGCCGGCACCGCGGGGCGGGCCTCGGCGGCGGCCACGACGAGCGCGAGCAGACGCTGAATCAGCTGCTGGTGGAAATGGACGGCTTCGAGGGCAACGAGGGCATCATCGTCATAGCCGCGACCAACCGTCCGGACGTGCTCGATCCGGCACTGCTGCGCCCGGGCCGCTTCGATCGCCAGGTAGTGGTGCCGCTGCCGGACGTGCGCGGCCGCGAGCAGATCCTGCGCGTGCACATGCGACGCGTGCCGCTGGCCGATGACGTTAAACCCGGGCTCATTGCGCGCGGCACCCCGGGCTTCTCGGGAGCGGATCTCGCCAACCTGGTGAACGAGGCGGCGCTGTTCGCCGCGCGTGCGAACAAGCGCACCGTCGGCATGGAGGAGTTCGAGCGCGCCAAGGACAAGATCATCATGGGCACCGAGCGGCGCTCCATGGTGATGAGCGAGGCCGAGAAGCGTATGACGGCCTATCATGAGGCCGGCCACGCGATCGTGGGCATGACCGTCCCGGAGCACGACCCGGTGTACAAGGTCACGATCATTCCGCGCGGCCGCGCGCTCGGCGTCACCCAGTTCCTGCCCGAGCAGGACCGCTACAGCTTCTCCAGGCGCCGCCTCGAGAGCGCCATCGCGACGCTCTTCGGCGGGCGCATCTCCGAGGAGCTCATCTTCGGCCCCGAGTCGGTCACCACCGGGGCTTCCAACGACATCGAGCGCGCCACCGAGCTTGCGCGCAACATGGTCACCAAGTGGGGCCTGTCGGACAAGCTGGGGCCGCTGACGTACTCGGAGGAGACCGGTGAGGTGTTCCTTGGCCGCAGTGTCACTCAGCACAAGCAGGTCTCGGACGTAACCGCGCATGCGATCGACGAGGAAATCCGCCGCGTCATCGAGAGCAACTACCAGCGGGCGCGGCAGATTCTCACCAACTCCCTGGAGAAGCTGCACCTGATGGCCGATGCGCTCATGAAGTACGAGACCATCGACGAGGAGCAGCTGAAGGACATCATGGCCGGCAGGACACCTAAGCCGCCGCCGGGGTGGGACGAGGCGCTCTCGAACAAGCCCCCGCAGGCGCCGCCGGCGCCGGCGGGCGGACCGGCGATACCGGCAGGCCAGCACTGATTTCGATCCGGCCGGGGCTTAGGGGCGCATCGGGCCGCATGCCATCCGCGCCACCCCCAGCCCTGCGGCTCCGCTGCGCGGATAAGACCCTCGACCTGAGCCGTCCGGTGGTCATGGGGGTGCTCAACGTCACGCCGGATTCGTTCTCGGACGGGGGCAGATTTTTCTCGCTGCAGGCGGGGGTGGAGCAGGGGGTGCGCATGGCCGGCGAGGGCGCCGCCATCATCGACGTCGGCGGGGAATCCACGCGCCCGGGCGCGGACCCGGTGAGCGTGGCTGAGGAATTGCGCCGCGTGATCCCCGTGGTTGAGCGGCTGCGCGCGGCAACCGCCGCCGTGATTTCCGTCGACACCAGCAAGCCCGAGGTCATGCGCGCCGCCAGCGCCGCGGGCGCCGGCCTCATCAACGACGTGCGCGCGCTGCGCGAGCCAGGCGCTCTCGAGGCCGCGCTCGAGAGCGGCTGTGCGGTGTCCCTGATGCACATGCAGGGCGAGCCGCGCACCATGCAGGTCGCGCCCGTTTACGCCGATGTGGTGCGCGAAGTGCGCGAGTTTCTCCGCGACCGCGTGGCGGCCTGTCGCGCTGCGGGTTTCACCGAGGAGCGGCTGGCTATCGATCCCGGATTCGGTTTCGGCAAGAACATGGCGCACAATCTGACGCTGTTGCGGCACCTGGGTGAGCTCGTGTCCGATGGCCTGCCGGTGTTGGTTGGATTGTCGCGAAAGTCGATGCTGGGGAAACTGACGGATCGTGCGCCGGAGGAGCGCGTGTACGGCAGCGTGGCGCTCGCGGCCATCGCCGCGCTCAAGGGCGCGTGTATCGTTCGCGCCCACGACGTGGGTGCGACGTGTGATGCCCTGAAGGTCGCGGCGGCAGTGCGAGAGGGGAGTTAGATGGGGCGTCGATACTTTGGCACCGACGGCGTGCGCGGGCGGGTGGGCGAGCACCCCATGACGGTGGATTTTGCGCTGAAGCTCGCCAGCGCCGCGGCGCGTGTACTGGCGCCCGAGGGCGGTACGGTGCTCATCGGCAAGGACACGCGCCTCTCGGGCTACATGTTCGAGTCGGCGCTCGAAGCGGGCTTCGTCGCCGCCGGCGTGGACGTGATGCTGATCGGGCCGCTGCCGACGCCGGGCGTTGCGTACATGACACGCCGTTTCAACTGCGATTTCGGGGTCGTGATCAGCGCCTCGCACAATCTCTACGACGACAACGGCATCAAGTTCTTCGATTCCTCCGGAGGCAAGCTCTCCGACGAGCTCGAAGAGCGCATCGAGGCCGAGCTCGAACAGCCGCCCCTGACGCGCGCCTCGCGCAACCTCGGCCGCGCCACGCGCGCGGACCGCTCGCGCACTCATTACCAGGAATTCTGCGCCTCGACCCTGCCGCCCGGACTGGATCTCTCGGGCCTCAAGATCGTGATCGACTGCGCCAATGGCGCGGCCTACAAGGTTGGTCCGCGCATCCTCGCCGACCTGGGTGCGGAGATCGTCCCGATCGGCTGCTCGCCCAACGGGCGCAACATCAACGATGGTTGCGGCTCGATGGCGCCGGATCTGCTGCAGCTCACGGTGCCGGGCGTACGCGCCAACGTGGGTGTGGCGCTGGACGGTGACGGCGACCGTCTGGTCATGGTCGATCACCTCGGCCGCATCATCGATGGCGATCAGCTGCTCTACACCATCGCGCGCGCCCTGCACGATTCGGGCACGCTGCGCGGCCCGGTGGTGGGCACGGTGATGAGCAATCTCGGCCTGGAGCTCGCCCTGCGCAGCGCCGGCATCGAGTTTCGGCGCGCGGCGGTCGGGGACCGCTACGTGCTCAGCAT
>CATPBM010000229.1 GCA_955652625.1 uncultured Steroidobacteraceae bacterium | reverse complement strand
CGCGATCCTGTTGTTCTACAACTACCAGGCGTGGATGCGCGACTACGCGCCGCCGCCGGAATCCGTGGCCGCCACGCCCGCGCCGGCAGGCGCCTCCCCGCCCACCGCACCCGGGCAACCGGATCTCGCCAGCCACGTTCCCGATGCGACGAAGGGAGCCCCCGCAGCAGGCGCGCATCATGATTCCGGCGCCGGCGCACCGTCCGCCGCGGCGTCCGCGAGCTCCGCGGCAGCCCAGCCCGGCACGCCTGCCGATGCGGCCGCGGCTGCGCCCGTGGTGCACGTGCGCACGGATGTGCTCGATGTCGAGATCAGCACCCAGGGAGGTACGCTGCAGCGCGCTGACCTTCTCGCCTATCCGAAGGTCAAGGGCGAATCTGTCCCGGTGCGCCTGGAGAACCACGACGATCCGCAGACGACGTACCTGCTGCAGTCCGGCCTGAACGGCCCGCTGTCGACCCGATATCCCACGCAATCCGCGCTGTACAGCAGCAGCGAGAAGTCCGACTACGCGCTCGATGGTGCGACTGAGCTGCGTGTGCCGCTCACCTGGAGCGAGGATGGCGTCACGGTCACCAGGACCTACGTCTTCAAACGCGGCGACTACCGCATCCGCCTGGAATACGCCGTGCACAACGGGGGCGCCACGGCCTGGGAAGCGCGCCCCTACGCGCAGATCGTCCGCAACGATCCGCCCACCAGCCGCTCCTACTTCAATGTCGAGAGTTACGCGTTCCATGGGCCCGCCATCTGGGACGGCAAGTACCGCAAGCTCGACACCACGAACGCTCAGGACAGTCATCTGTCACTGGACGTGCGCGATGGGTGGGTCGCCGCCGCGCAGCATCACTTCGTCAGCGCCATCGTGCCGCCGCGAGGCGCCCCCTGGCACTTCGAGCTGGCAGCGCAGGGGCAGCAGTACCAGCTCGCGGCCATCGGACCCATGCAAAGCGTCGCGCCCGGCGCTGGCGCGCAGTTTGACCTGACGCTTTTCGTCGGGCCCAAGCTCCAGGCACAGCTCGACGACACGGCTCCGGGGCTCTTTCGCGTGGCGGACTACGGGCAGCTGTGGGTCCTGGCGCGGCCGCTGTTCCTGGCGCTCAACTGGGTACACAAGCACACCGGTAACTGGGGCGTCGCGATCATCCTGGTTACGTTCCTTCTGAAGCTGCTGTTTTATCCGCTGTCAGAGGCGAGCGGCCGCTCGATGGCGAAAATGAAAACGCTGCAGCCGCGCATCAAGAACCTGCAGGAGACCTATGCGGATGATCGCGAGAAGCTCGGCCGCGCGATGATGGAGCTCTACAAGCGCGAGAAGATCAACCCGGTCGCGGGCTGCCTGCCGATCATCATCCAGATCCCGGTATTCCTCGCGTTCTACTGGGTGCTGCTCGAGAGCGCGGAGATGCGCCAGGCGCCGTTCGCGTTCTGGATAACTGACCTGTCCTCGCGCGATCCGTTGTTCATCCTGCCGGGCATCATGGCGGTGGCCATGTTCGTGCAGTACAAGCTGAACCCCGCGCCCCCGGACCCGGTGCAGGCCAAGGTCTTCATGATCATGCCGCTCGTGATGTCGGCGACGTTCGCATTCTTCCCGGCGGGGCTGGTGCTCTACTGGGTGACCAACACCGTCCTGTCGATCGCCCAGCAGTGGAACATCAACCGGCGCATCGGCGCGCTCGCGGCGGCCAAGAAGGCCTGATGGATCGAGGGGGAGGCTGCTTCAGGTGGCCGGGCATTCGTCGCCGAAGGTGCCGGGCTGCTCGCCCGCGGGCGCATCCGGTGGCGGGAATGTCTGGCGCAACGTGAAGGCTTGGGCGGTCGCGCCCTTGCTGCGCAGGGCCCCGAGTCTTTCGATGGCCTCCGCTACGGTGGGCCGGTGCCCGCGCGGTACCCACCACAGCACCACGAAGGCCTCGCTCATCTTCTCGAACCACTCGGCGCGCCGGCGCAGAATGTCGGCGTGGGCCGTGCGGTAGACGAACCGCCTGAGCGACTCGGTGTCCCGCCACACCGACATGTTGATCGCGACGTTCTCGTTCTCGAAGGGGCGGATTGCCGTGGCATCGCCCGCCTCGGTCTGCAGCCGCCACAGGAAACCCGGGGATGCATCCGCGAGGGCGTTGATGCGCGCGAGGTTCGCAACGAAGTCCGCCATGACCGGCGAGTCGATGGGCCCCCTGATGGTGCCGATGTTCAGTTGCGCAAGCTCATAGGCCGACATGGCTGCTTCCTTACCGCGGGGGGCGGCGAAGAGAATACCGAAGGCCCGGGTGACGTGACAGCGCGGCGGAGCTAGCCTTGTTCCTTGGGAACATGACGCACACGGACACCATCGTGGCTGCCGCAACGCCCCCCGGACGCGGGGGCGTGGGTATCGTGCGCCTCTCCGGACCCAAGGCCCCCGAGCTCGCGGCGGTCATGCTCGGGGAGCTCCCCAGGGCGCGCTACGCGACCTTTGCGCCCTTTCTGGATGCGCGCCAGGAACCGATCGATGCGGGACTTGCGCTGTTCTTCCCCGCGCCGCATTCCTACACCGGCGAGCACGTCCTGGAGCTGCACGGCCACGGGGGACCGCTCGTCATGGAGGCGCTGGTGTCGCGGGCGGTGGAGCTCGGCGCCCGCCGCGCGCAGCCCGGGGAGTTCACGCAGCGCGCCTTCCTCAACGACAAGCTGGATCTTGTGCAGGCGGAAGCCATCGCCGATCTCATTGACGCCGGCTCGCAGGAGGCGGCGCGCGCCGCCATGCGCTCGCTCCGGGGGGAGTTCTCCGCCATGGTGCGCGGGCTCACCGAGGCGGTCATCGAGCTGCGCACCTATGTCGAGGCGGCGATCGATTTTCCGGAAGAGGAGATCGACTTCCTTGCCGACCGCGAGCTCGCCGAGCGCTTCCAGGCGGTGCGTGACCATTTTGATGGCGTCGCCGACAGCGCGCGCCAGGGGCGGCTGCTGCGCGAGGGGATGACGGTCGTCATCGCCGGCCGCCCGAACGCCGGCAAGTCGAGCCTGCTGAACCGCCTCGCCGGCTACGACGCGGCGATCGTGACGCCGATTGCGGGCACCACGCGCGACGTGGTGCGCGAGCGCATCAGCATCGACGGCATGCCGCTGCACGTGCTCGACACCGCAGGCCTGCGTGCGGGCGGGGACCTCGTGGAGGAGGAGGGCATGCGGCGCGCCCAGGCGGAAATGCTGCGCGCCGATCGGGTGCTGTTCGTCATAGACGCGGCGCAGGATCCGGCGGGCAGCGCCTTTCGCGAGGAGCACGCGCGGCTGCCGGCAGAAGTCCCGGTGACGCTGGTGTTCAATAAGTGCGATCTCGCCGTGGGCCTGCCAGTGGCCGACACGGTCACCGGCCCGCCGCGCATCACCATGTCCGCCGCGACTTGCCAGGGGCTTGCCGGACTGCGCGCGCACCTCAAACTGTGCATGGGCTACCAGACGGTCGAAGGCGGGGCGATCAGCGCGCGCCGCCGCCACCTCGATGCGCTCGCGCGCGCACGCCAGCACACCGAGCACGCGGCGCGGCAGCTGACCGAAGCGCGGGGGGGTGAGCTCGTGGCGGAGGAGCTGCGTGCCGCGCAGCAGGCGCTGAACGAGATCACCGGCGAGTTCACCAGCGACGATCTGCTGGGGCGGATTTTCGCCGGCTTTTGTATCGGCAAGTGAGAGGGGATCACGGGCCCATCGGACGGGCAGCTCACCGAAGCGTTGCGTGGCTGCAGGTTCGCATCGAGAATGAGAGCGCCTTGATGTCAAGCGCAGGGATCGATG
>CATPBM010000228.1 GCA_955652625.1 uncultured Steroidobacteraceae bacterium | reverse complement strand
GCGTCAGGCGCGTGCCACTCGCGATCACCTCGAGGATCGGATGCGCCGAGCCGGACGGCAGGCGCAACCCATGCAACTTCTCCCACGCCCGAATGCGCACCTCGGGTGAATTTCGATCGGAACGCTGCTCCGCCAGCTCGAAGCGTCTCTGTTGCGCGCGCGCGCTCTCTTCCATCGCAAGACGCTCGCGGTGAGTGCGGACGATCTCGTTCGCGTTAGAGCGGGAGGTGATGCTGTCCGCGAAAAGCGGCGACGTCTCGTTCATGAGTTTCTCCATACCGGTGCCGCGGACAGACACCGCCGGCTCAGGTATCCGGCTCATAGTTGGCCGTAACCGTGTAATTCAGATGCAATTGGCAAGGGTGTTTCGGCGAGTGACTTCGGGCGCGCAGACCGGCGCACTCGAGCATCCCTTGTACCTGTCGTACGGAACTCGTCAACGTCGCCTCGACGGCGTTAGTGAGGTTGAACTGACCATCGCAGTCCGCGTAGGGGCAGGGGAACTCGAAGAACGCGCGCGCCGGCGGATGTAGCACGTGCGATTGGGACGCGGGTGCGCTCGAGGCCGAAGACTCGCCTTCGAATTTCAAGTCGATGCGAACCTGCTCAACTGCAGGAAACAGCGCGCGCAGCGGCTTGGCAGCCGCGCGGTCACGGCGCAATCGTTCCAGCCGCTGTTGGCGCCCAGCGGCGGCTCCGGGCGAGGTAAATCTCATGTGCGCTCCCAAAACATCGATCGTGCGCCGCGGCAGTCTAGGTGCTTTGCGCGGGTTGCGACCGGCGTGCAGCCCAACACACTGTACTCCGGTATGTGAGGGTCGGGAGTAGAATTTGCGATTGCATCCGGCCCGCGCCGGCGCGGGCGGTGGCTGATCGGTTTCGGGCGTCAATCGCCCTACCTACCCTGCAACGCACAGGGGGCACGGCACATAATGTCGGGGGTCGCGGGGTCGGGCTTCTGCCCGCCCGACAGAACAGCATCGGAGAGCGCCAAATGAGAACTCCAATCAAGGGTCTGGTCACACTCGCGCTGGTCCTGGCTTTTACGCCCGCAGGCCGCGCACAAACAGGAGGCGGGGCGGAATCCAACACGCACGCGTCACGCACGTCACGACACCATGTGTTGCCCGCGACGCCGCAGAATGTGCAGTGGGGCTGGTACGATCCGGGCGAGAAACCCAGGCTGGTCGTCAACTCCGGTGACACGATTTCCATCGAGACCATCTCGCACTCCCTGGGACAGATAAAGCCGGCGCGGACATGGATGAAATCGTGAAGCTGCGGAAGGAAAACGATGGCGGCGGCCCGCACTCCATTACCGGGCCCATGACCACCGGTTGAGAAGGGCGAGACGGCGATCATCGGAATTCGCGGGCCGGTGCCGAAGAAATCCACCGGCTCGAGCAGATTGTCACGACTGCGTTCGCTGAGGGTGCCACGGAGTTTCCAGTTCGATGAACTTCACGACCGAAGAATGCTCGCTATACACACGTGGGCTTCTATGGGGGCTCGCCTTGCCGTCTGAGCCCGCGCCGCACCGAGCCGAACCCGCCGGACAAACGACGCTACGGCGAGGATCCCGCCATCCGCCCGATGGGCAAGCTCCCGCGGGCGATGCCCCGTCGCGGCAAGATCGCTACGCAGAGCGCACAAACAGGCCGATAGTGAGCGCAATTCCAATCAGTACCACGATGACTCTCAGGGCGCGCTCATTGACTCTCTGCAGCACATGCGCTCCGGCAATCCCGCCAAGAATCGCTCCGGTGCCGGCTATCGCCGCTGCCTGCCATCTGACTTGTGGGGAGAAGACAAAAATCGCCACCGCCGAGGCATTTATCACCGCAACGAGCACATTCTTGGTCGCGGCGGCCGTGCGCATCACAACCCTCGCGGCCGTCAGGACCGCGAGCATCATGAAGCCGATGCCGCCGCCGAAGTAGCCACCATAGACCGAGATGATGAATTGGATAGCCCCCGCGCTGAAGCGATTGAGTCTCGGGCTGGCGTGCGTGTGCGGCAGGAAGCTTCCCCAGGCGAAGACGCAGGTAGCGAACAGCACGAGCCAGGGCACCAGCCGCGCGAAGAATGACGCCGAAGTCAGCAGCAGCAGGCCCGCACCCAGCCCGCCTCCCAAGAGGCTTATGGCGAGCAGAGCCCGGAGGGAGAGTTCGGCCGCCCCCGAAACGAGCCTGCGTCCCGTCCACGCGGTCGCGACCTGAGCGGGAAACAGCGCAATCGTCGAAGTCATGTTGGCGGCACGGGCATCCATGCCGGTCAGCATCAGGGAGGGCAGGGTAATGAATGCCCCACCTCCGGCAAGCGCGTTCTGCGTGCCTGCCCAAAGGGCGGCCAGGAATAGTACGACGACCGTCACGTAGGCGGGTGGCCTACCCGTGAGCCTGACTCGAATGCCAGGCGCGCAGCGTGTCCGCCTCTTTCTGCGGATCAAGGCCGGCGCGCAGCTTCGCCTGGCGCTCCGCGGGCAGGGACTGAAACCAGGCGAGCGTATCGCGTACGGTGTCCTTCAGGGGACGGGATCGAAGACCGGCGCGGGTGGCTGACGCCACCGAGGTGAGCGAGGAGCCCGCCGTCTCGCCTTTGGTTGGTGACCACGGCGGCAGATCCAGATCATCGGCCTTCCAGTGGGTGGCCAGGAAATCCTCCGACACCCATGTGATCTTCGTGCCGGCCTTGGGCGATGCACGCTGACTGGCGCTGATGAGATCGCCCATCGTGAACGCACGCGGGGGCGATACGGCATTGAAGTAACCCGTCGTACGCGACTGCACGAGCTTCATCATCCAGCTCGCCAGATCGCGCACGTCGATTATCTGTATCGGATCCGCGGGGGTGCCCGGGGTGAGCATCTCGCCGCCTTTCGAGGCGCGCACCGGCCAGTACGTGAAGCGATCGCTGCGGTCCAGAGGTCCCACGATGTAGCCGGGCCTGACGATGCTGACCCGCCCCCTGAAGGCATCGGCGCAGTATTGCTCGCAGAGCGCCTTCATCGGGCCGTAGGTGTCGTTCGTGATCTCCTCGATGTCGGGGTTTGACAGCTTCCCCGTCGGCGAACGCTCGTCGTTGGGCTTCGCGAAGCTTGCGTAGGCCGAGATGCTGGAGATGAACAGGCAATAACCGACGTTCGGCGCCAGCAGCTCAGCGCACATCTTCACGTATTTCGGGATGAACCCGGTATCGTCGACGACCGCATCCCACTTGCGCCCGCGCAATGACTCGAGTTGCCCTTTGCGATCGCCGATCAAAGTCTCCACGCCCGGCACGCCGCGGGCAGCGCTCTTGCCGCGGTTGAAATGCGTCACCCTCCATCCCCGGCGCAGCGCTTCCTGTGTCAGGGGCGGGCCGATGAAGCCCGTGCCGCCGAGAATGAGGATCGACCCGGATCCGGTGCTGCCAGCGAAGGCGCGTTCAATCGCGGCACCTGCCGCCAGGGCGCCACCCATCCGCAGGACATCACGGCGGCTCGACACACGGCCAGCACTCATGGGCGCCTGCGCAGCACGTCGGCGAGGGGCGCGGCGGCGGCGGGCACCGCCTTCGGGTAGTCCTTGCCCAGCAGCGCGGCCACGGTAGCGGCGATCTGCGCCTGATGAACTTCCGCAGTGTCGTGGCGCTCTCCGAGTGCGGGCGTGTCCGGACCGAGCACGGCGATCCAGATGTTTTCCGAGCCCTTCTCTTCGACGCCGTGCTCTTTCCACTCGACAGGTCCGCTGCCGCGGCCATGATCGGTCGTGATGATGAAAGTCGTCTGGTCACGATAGGCCGGCAGACGCTGCAGCGTATTCCACAGCTCCTCGACGAAGTGATCGAAGGCGTGCGCGCTGTGCAGGAGAAGATCGTAACGGCCCGCGTGCCCCCAGTTGTCGGTTTCGCCGTAACCGACGAACAGCACGCGCGGCTGATGCTCGGCGAACGAATCGAGCAGCGGGATCTGCTGAAACGCGTTGTAGACGTCCTCATCGTCCAGGCGGGTCATCGTCCGATAGAGCTCGTTCATGAGCTCCTGCCGGGCGTTGAGCTTGCCCTGATAGGGCGCATCCCATCCGACCCGCATGGGCAGGTGGCTGCGCTGCACGTTGAAGATGTCCTTGAAGATCGCCCAGGTAGCGTAAACACTCACCCGGCCGTGCAGGTCGGGCTGCGTGTCAAGCCATTCGAAGACCGAGACATTCGGATTCGGACCAAATGCATTGGAGTTGATCCGTGGATCGGGATGACCGGTCAGCATCTCGTTGTAACCGGGATACGAGAACGCCAGGCCATTGGTGACGCGCGCAATGCTGCCCTTCGTCTGGTTGCCGAAGATCTGACCGTGCGCGGCGACGGTCGTCCACAGGAAGGGAAACAGGAGACGACGGCGCTCGTTCACATCCTCACGCCAGAACTCGCGGCGCAGGTCCTGTTCCTTGTCCCAGATGCCGCCATTTTTCTCGGTCAGCAGTGTGGGATCCGCGCCAGTGAAAATCTCCTGCCAGCGAAGACCGTCGCTGACGATCAAGACCACGTTGCGCGTGCTGCGCGTGTCCGGGGCCTGCGCGTGTGCCGGCTGGCCGGGTGCGATGAAGGTCAGAGCCAGGGCGCAGCAAGCGAGCCGCAATGCATGTTGGACCATGCCGCAAGAGTACCGTGCCGGAAAATCCCGGTACACTCCCGGCACGTGCGTTGCGCTGCCCATTGGCGGTTCCTGATTCCCGGCGTGCTGCTGGCGCACCTGTGTGCGTCGCAGGCGCGGGTACCGGCGGCGGCGAATGCTGCAAGCGGGCCAGCGGCGGCGCTCACCACCCTCACCGTGGGGCAACTCACTTTGCGCCGCTGTCAGACAAGGGCGCCATGGTGTGCCATCCTGTCACGCCCTCTTGATCCCGCAGGTGCGGTCCCCGGGACCCTGCCGGTCTACTTCGAGTATTACCCGCACACCTCGCCCGGAGCCGCTGCCGGCACCCTGGTCGCCACCGAGGGCGGCCCGGGCTATCCGGCCACCGGGGCCCGTGACGAATATCTGGCTCTCTTCGGGACACTGCGGCACGACTACGACGTGCTGATCATAGACAATCGCGGCACCGGCCGCTCCGGCGCACTGCGCTGCAGACCGTTGCAGGACGCACCGGCGCTCACCGAGGCCGATATCGGCGCCTGCGGACGCTCGCTCGGTTCCGCGGCCTCGCTGTACAGCACCGCGCTGGCGGCGGATGACCTCGCGGCGGTCCTCGACGCGCTGGCGATCGGACGCGTCAACCTGTACGGAAACTCGTACGGCACCTACTTCGCGCAGGTTTTCGCGCTGCGCCATCCGCAGAGGCTCCGCTCGCTGGTGCTCGATGGCGCCTATCCGCTCGATGGCCCCGACTACGCGTGGTATCCGCACTATGCGCCCGCGATGCGCGACAAGTTCAACCGCGCCTGCGAGCGCGCCCCCGATTGCCAGGCTATCCCCGGAAGCTCGCTCGAGCACGTCGCCCCGGCACTCGCGCTGCTGCGCGCCAGGCCCTTCACGGCCCGCGCGCGCTACGGCGACGGCCGGCTCATGAGTTTCAACGCCGATGCGAGCGCGCTGGCGATCGTCATGTTCGGCGGTGCGCCCGCCTACGCGACGGTGCGGGAAGCGGATGCCGCCGCGCGCGCCTTCACGGGCGGGGACCAGGCGCCGCTGCTGAGACTCATGGCGGAAGCGCTTGCGGGGACGGACTCGCGCGATCCTACGCGCGCGCCCGCGAAATTCAGCGCCGGCCTCGCGGCGGCGGTCTTCTGCCAGGGTCCACCGCAGATTTTCGACATGACTCTACAGCCTGAGGCACGGATCGCGGCGCGTGAGCAGCTGATCGCTCAGCGCAAGTTACAGGCGCCCGATACCTATGCACCCTTCACGATCGACGAATATCGCAGAATGCCGCTCGACTATGCCTTTATCGACGAGTGTGTGCAGTGGCCCGCCAGGGAGCGCCACTCAGCCGCGCTGCCGCTCGTCCCGGAGACTTCCCCGTATCCTGAGGTTCCGGTTCTGGTCGTTTCCGGCGAGCTGGACAACATGACCGGCATCGCCGACGGGAGCGCGGCCGCGGCCCGCTTTCCGCACGCGCGTCATGTTGTCATCGTCAACGGTTTTCACGTCAACGCGCTGCCGCACTCACGCAGCGAGTGCGGCGCGATCCTGGTGCGGCATTTCATGGTGAACCTTACGAGCGGCGATCAGAGCTGTGCCGCGGCCGTGCCGCCCGTGCGTCTCGTGGCGCGCTTCGCGCGCCGGATGCGCGAGCTCGCACCCGCGCACGCGCTCGCGGGCAGCGAGGTGGGCGAGGAGCAACTGCGGGCCGTGAGTGCGGCGCTGCTGACGTGCGAGGACGCCATCGCCCGCGCCCGCGACAACGGTAGCGGGAACGGTGTGGGATTGCGCGGCGGTACGTTCAGCGTCTCGAGCGCGGCGGCCGGCTATCGCCTGAGTCTTCGCGACCTGCGCTGGACCGAGGACGTCGGTGTGTCCGGGCGCATCGACTGGCCGGGCCGCACGGGAGTGGTCCACGCGAGGGTCGTGCTGCAAGGTGCGGACGCGATCCGCGGCACGCTCGAACTCAGCTGGCCGGAAGGCGTCAGCGAGGCGCGTGCCGCGGCACGCGGCAGGCTGGGTGGCCACGCCGTCGTCGCAGAAGCGCCGGTGCCCTAAGCGCTCGCCACGCGACGGGTCGGATCCACCCACAGCCACGCGGCCGCGCTGGCCGCGGCGAACGCCATACCGATCAGAAAAGCCGTGTTCCAGGCGTGGTGGCCGGAGAGGTACCCGACCACCGGCAGCGCGATCACCCCACCGAGGTTGCCGCCGGTATTGAGAAGACCCGAGGCCGACATCGTATCCGCACGGCCGACGTGCATGATGGCGGCCCAATACGGGCCCTCATTGAGCTCGACGGCGGCAAAGCACAGCGCGAGCGCGGCGACCGCGACGTAGCCGTTCGCCGCATCGACCGCCGCGAACAGCAGCACGCCGGCGGCGGGGAGCGAAATCAGGGGAAGGATCCTCAACCCCTTGCGGATGCCGTAACGGGTTCCCAGCACGCTCGCAAGCTTACCGCCCACGCCGGCGCCGACGGCGGCCGCGAGCGGCGGGGTGGTGGCCAGCCAGCCGCTCTCGAGCATGGTGAAGTGCCGCTCCTGCACCAGGTACAGGAAGCACCAGTTGGAGAGCAGGTAAAACACGTAGTTCATGCACACGTAGGAGCCGGTAAGCAGCAGCACGTCCCGGTTCTTCATCAGCGCCCAGACACCGGGCCACGAGATCGCGCAGTTCACACGCGGGGGCTGCGGGCCAAGTTCCGCGAGCTCAGCCGCGCTGACCGCCGGATGCTCGGCCGGCGTATTGCGCCCATACCATGCCCACGCGCCAATAAGAATGAGCGCGGGGAGGGTCGTCCAGGCGAGCGCGCGCTGCCAATCGAACTCGGACATCAGCCATGAGATGAGCGGCGGAGCCAGAGCCGCGCCGAGTCCCAGACCCAGGCTCTGCAACCCCTGCACGAGCGGCCATTTGTCGGCCGTGAACCAGGTTTCGAAGACACCGGCTGACAAGGGGAAGATCGGGCCCTGCGCAAGACCGAGCAGCAACTGCGCCCCGAGCAGCGCCCCGAACAGCAGGCTTCCCTGCAGCACGAGCGGAGCGAGCGGCGTACTCATGGTCGCGACGAACGCCACGAGGCTGATCGCGATGAACATCGCCCGCGCCCCGAGGCGCTGTCCGAGCACGCCGCCCGGAAACTGCATGAGCGTGTAACCGACGACAAAGGCCGTCTCCAGCCAGCCGATCTGCATCTGCGTCAGGCCGAGCTCCGGCATCATGCGGTAGCTGGCAACCGTGAGGCTTTTTTGCTGCAGGTACGCGATCAGGCCGAAGCCGAACAGGAACAGGAAAATCTTCCAGCGCACGCGCATGCGCGGCACAGGCGCGAGCCGGCCAGCGGCCGCCGCTGGCGCGGTCACGGCGTATCGAGCGCGTCGCCGATCCGTTCCATGACGTAGCGACGGATGTCGAGGCTGAAATCCTCCATGGGAGCGTAGTAGCCGCGTTCGTGGACGCGCGCGCTGATCCCCTGCTGCACCGCCTCGCAAATCGCCCAGTCCTGGCGGTTGACCAGATCCCAGAATTCGGTGGCGTCGCCCGGATCGAAGTCGCTCTTGCCGATCTCGTAGGGTTCGAACAGGAAGTGACAGGCGATGGTGGTGTGCGCGGCGCTGCGCGGCTCGAGAATGAACACCGCGACGTGATCGCAGGCGAGACTGATGAACAGGTTCGGATACACCAGCTCGCCCTTGTGGCGCACGCGCTCATCCTCGTTCAGGCTCGGGAACGCGCGCCGCCGGGTCGTACCCGAGGCCGTGAACGTATAGGCGCCGGGCCGATGCGGGATGCCGCGCGCCCAGTCGAGATTGGCGCCGCCGCGCTCACGGAACGCCGGCACTACGGCGCACAGCTCCGGATGCACGCCGGCGCAGTGGTAGCACTCATTGTAGTTCTCGCAGATCACCTTCCAGTTCGCGGCCACCTGGTAGCGAATCGTGTGGCCGATGCGCAGCTCGCTCAAGGGATAGCGCGCGAGGCGCTCCGGCATTGAGCCGAGCTGCTGCGAGAATGGTGCCGCGCGCGAGGCAGTCAGGTTCAGGAACACGAAGCCGCCCCAGCACGCAAGGCCCAGCGGATACAGGCTGAAGAGTGCCTTGTCGAAATCCGGCTCGGTGCTCATATGAGGCGCGGCGATAAGGTGTCCGTCGAGATCGTAGGTCCATTGGTGATACGGACAGGTGATTCGTCCCGCGGCGATGCCGCCGCCCAGGGCCGCGTGGCTGCCGGAGCCGGTAGCCGGCGCGTCCTGGCACAGCCGCGTACCGCGATGCCGGCAGACGTTGTGGAAGGCGCGCAATTCAGCGCCGCGGTTGCGCAACAAAATGACGCTCTCGCCAAAGAGGTCGAGCAACCGAAACGAGCCCGCTCCAATGAGCTCCTCTTCGCGGCCGACGCACAACCATTCGCGGCAGAAAATCCGCTCCTTTTCTATGGCAAACACGTGCGCGTCGCGGTACCAGCTCGAGGGCAACGTCGGCTCCAGACCGGCCACGCGCGGGGGCGGCTCGCGCACGCTCACGTCAGCCTCTCCAGGGGCGCATCGCGCCGGTACGTCAGGCTCGCGGGGTCGGCATCCAGCTCCCGGGCATAGCGGTGCCCGCTGTGCACGGCGTGCACGATGGCCCCGGGCGCCAGGGCATCGCCGATGCGCGTGACCGATTGGATCCCGGCGCGGGCGAGTTCCTCCGGCCGCCCCAGGAGCGCGGCGTGCAGCGAATCGTTCGCAAAGCGCGCGCCGACGATCACCAGGGACCGGCAGGCAAGCTGCGTCTCGACGTTCGTGAACTGGTTCGACAGCGTGAGCTCACCGTGCGCGAACCCCGTGACGCGCGCGAGCGTATGCAGCGCAATTCCCGCGGACCACAGGGCGCGGTGAATCTGCGGCTGCTCGTTGCTCATGATGGCCCACGCCGAGGCATGCCCGGCAGGCGTCACGTAGCTGACGCGCTGCCCGCCGCGCGCCAGGTGCTCCGCGAGCACGCTCCCCATGTAGTAGTTGTCGAAGTCGTAGATCACCACAGGCCCTGCGAGCTGCGCGCCGCCGGCGACGTCATCGGGAGTGGACACATCGGGAGCCTCGAGGTGGCCGGCCGGGATCTCGAGCGCCGAGTACAGCAGCCGCGCCCACCGCGAGCCGGTGGCGATGACGACATGCGTGT
>CATPBM010000227.1 GCA_955652625.1 uncultured Steroidobacteraceae bacterium | reverse complement strand
GGGTGAGTAGCGTCGTAAATGCGGGCAAGGTGCTGGAAGTCAAGGTGGGTGTAAATCTGGGTGGTCGAGATGTCGGCATGGCCCAGCAGCTCCTGTACTCCGCGCAATTCCCCGCTCGACTCGAGCAGGTGCGAGGCGAACGAATGCCGGAACAGGTGCGGGTGCACGTGCATGGAAAGGCCCTGGCGCCGCGCCCAGTAGGCTACGCGGGTCTGTACCGCCCGCGGACCCAGGCGCCTGCCCGTGCGCCCGACAAACAACGCCGCCTCATCCTGCCTGGCGAGCGCGCCACGTTCCTTCAGCCATGACCGCAGCGCATCCGCCGCGGCGCGGCCGACCGGCAGGATGCGCGCCTTCTTGCCCTTGCCGAGCACCTGCACCATCCGGTCCTTGAGGTCGAGACTCGTCAGGTTAAGACCGACGAGCTCCGCCAGGCGCAGCCCCGAGGAATACAGCAGCTCCATGATCGCGCGGTCGCGCGCCGTGAGCGCATCTCCGGCTGGGATCTGCAGAAGCCGCGCCATCTGGTCCGCATCGAGGGTCTGTGGCAATTGGCGTCGCGCCTTGGGTGCGCGTACGTCGTGGGCGGGATTGACTGTCACGCGCTCGCTGCGGCGGCGCCCCTTCGCCGCGGCTACTGCGGCGCCCGCGGGTGCGCCTGCGCGCTCACGCAGCAGAAACGTGTAGAAGCTGCGCACCGCGCTGAGGCGGCGCTGGATGCTGCGCGGAGCGAGGCCGCCGGCGTGCGAATGCGCGGCAAACGTGCGCACGTGCTGGGTGTCGAGATCACCCCAGTGCGCAAGGCCCGCGCGATCGCAGTACTTCACCAGCGCGGCGAGGTCGCGCGCGTAGCTCACGTCGGTGTGCGCGGAGAGGCGCCGCTCGGAGCTCAGGTAGCGCCGGAACCGCGCGACCCACTCGAGCGCCGCGGGAGTCATGCGCGTCGGTACGTCAGCGCGCCGGCGCGCCGCTGAGCGAGTCGGCAAGCAACTCCGCCAGGCGTCCCAGCAGCTCCGTGCTCATCCCCGGGTGGAAGCGATCGCGGTCGGCGCTGCCGAGCGCGAGCAGTCCGAGGCAGCCCTTCTCCCCGAGCGGCACCAGCGCCAGCGACCCCATGTCCTGCCCCTCGGGGCCGAACAGGAACTCGCGCTGCGAATCGCGCGCCTGGCCGCAGCGCGGCTTGCCACCGGCAAACAGCGAATCAAAGGACTTCAGATGCGGGTCATCCGCCGCCACGGTGCGCACGAAGCGCGGCGCCGCGGGATCGGGTTGGGTGCCGATGAGCACCAGCGCGGCGTGAAAGGCGTCGAAGTCCTCGCGCAGCCCCGCGTCGATGCGCGCGATGGCCTCCGCGCGCGGCATCGACCCCAGCAGGCGCCGCGTGAAGCGGTGCAGGCGCCCGGAGATGGCGTCGTTGGCGCGCGCTACGCTCACCAGCTCCGCGAGCTTGGCTTCGAGGGCCGCCTGCTTCTCGCGCAACACTTCGATCTGGCGCTCGACGAGGGAAATGGCGGAGCCACCGCGCGCATGCGGCAGCTTCAGCCGCGCCAGCACCGCCTGATGGCGCTCGAAGAACTCAGGATGCCGCTGCAGATAGCCCGCAATGGTTTCCTCCTCGGTATCCACCGCGGGGAGCCCGCGAGCCTCTCGTGTCGTCATGGTGTTTCAGACCTCAACGTGACCTTCGAAGGATATTTCCGCAGGGCCGCTCAGCCAGACGTGCTCCCCGCCACCGGCCCAGTTTACCCGCAACTCGCCGCCGCGCACGCCCACGCATACGTCCGCATCGAGCAGTCCGCGCCGCCGGCCGACTGCAACCGCCGCGCAGGCCCCCGTGCCGCAGCTGCGCGTCTCGCCCGCGCCGCGCTCGTACACCCGCAGGCGCACTTCGGCGCGCGCCACGATCTGCAGGAACCCGGCGTTGACGCGCCTGGGGAAGCGCGGATGGCGCTCGATCGCAGGCCCCAGCGTCGCAACCGGCGCGGTCTCGACGGACTCGACGGTGAGCACGGCGTGCGGATTGCCCATGGACACCGCGCCAATGTCGAGCGTGCGCCCGGCGACCTCCAGTGGGTAGCTGTCGGCCTCGCGCGGCGCGTCGAACGGCAGTGAGCGGGGATCGAAGTTGGGCACGCCCATGTCGACCGACACGCGCTGCCCCGGCTCGATGCGGGCCCGCACCAGCCCGGCGGGACTGTCGAGGCTGACCGCGCGGTTCGCGGTGAGGCCGCGATGGTGCAGGAGCGCGGCGATGCAGCGCGCGCCGTTGCCGCACTGCTCAACCTCATCGCCGTCGGAGTTGAAAATCCGGTAGAACACCGCCGTGTCGGCACGCCTGGGGCGCTCGAGCATCAGCGCCTGGTCGAAGCCGATGCCAGTGCGGCGATCGCCCAAAGCGCGCAGCAGCTCGGGGCGCAGCACGGACTCGTCGGCGGGCGCATCGAAGACGACGAAATCGTTGCCGACCCCGTGCATCTTCGTGAAATCGATGCGCATCGTGGACAAGCATAGCGGAAACGCGCACGCGCGTGGACTAAACGCCCCACGCCGTGGCGCCCTTCACCTGCACTGCTAACGCAACGCCGCGCGCTCCTTGAACAGGCAGCGGTCCATGACGGTGAAGATGCCGGCCTGCACCGCGCGCTCGGCCGCGGCCTGGTCGATCACCCCCTCCTGCAGCCACAGTGCCGGGACCTTGAGGCAAATGCAGTCGGTGACGATTCCCGCCACATGCTCGGGTCGGCGAAAGACGTCCACGATGTCGACCCGCTCCTCCGCCCCCAGTACCTCGGGGAGCTGATCGAGGGTGGCCACCGCCGGCTCGCCGAGAATCGATTCCGCCGACGGGTTCACGGGGATGATCCGGTACCCGAAACGCTGCAGGGCGCGGGCGACCCCATGACTCGGGCGCGTGCGGTCGGCGGACAGGCCCACGATGGCGATGGTGTGGGCAGCACGCAGGAGCTTCGCGATCTGATCCGCCGGCGGGTTTACGAACATGGCAGTTCCTTGGCCTTGGTGCCTACGGGCGTCTAGTCTAGCCACTCTCCCTTACAGGATCAGGACAGTGGGCGAGGAGGAATACAGCGTACGGATCGAGCCGCACGGACGCACGCTG
>CATPBM010000226.1 GCA_955652625.1 uncultured Steroidobacteraceae bacterium | reverse complement strand
CATTTGCTGGGTGATGCGTACCACTTCTGACAGACCAAGCGCGTGGACCTGCTCGGGCGTGTAGTCGGTGGTCGTTGCCTGCTTCAGCATCGCGGCGTAGAAGGCGGCGCCATCGGACAGCCGGCCGACGCCGGCAGCTTGCGGGGCTGACGCAGGTTTCAGGGCCACGAGGGCCGCGCTCATGCGGGCATACGCCGGATAGACACTCGTCCTGAGCGCTGCCACCGCCTGCTGCTCGAGCTCGTGCTTGCGCGGACCGTCGAGCGACTTGACCTTGTTCATGCGCGCGACGAAGGTCGTCACCAGCGCATTCTCTTGCGGCTTCGCGCTCACCGTGTCCTGGATGACGATCAGGGAGCGCTCGAGAAGCGCTGGCGGCAGCACGACCCCCGCCTTGGCCTGGCGCTGCATCTCCGCGGTGACACTGTCTAGCTTGCCGCCCATGGCCTGCAGGCGCAGGACGTAGTTGCGCGCAGTCCGATCGTTGCTGACCACGTGCGTGGTCTGCATGAAGGTCGGCAGCTGCACCTCCACGCCAAACATGGGACTGATCGGGTACAGCGACCCATCGGCGGGCAGCCACTCAAATCGCCTGAAGGCGAGGCCCGTCTGGTACTGATCGAGCAGGATGTCATAGGTAATCTGGTCCTGGCGATCGAGGCTGGCGCGGTCGAACTCGTGCACTTCCTTGAGAAACCTCGCCAGCTGCGCGTAACCCCTGTCGCGCTCCTGGACGGTGTAGGGCGCGAGCTTGTCGGAGTGGTGATCGAGGATCGAGCCATCCGTGATGCCGACCGCGGTAAATACTTCCGGGTTCCTCATCAGAAACTCCAGGGCCTGCCGGTTCGCGAGCATGTTCATGGTGAACGGCTTGCCCCAGACGACGCGGTAGGTTGAGTAGCCGAGCACCGCGACCAGCACCAGTGCGACCCATCCGGCAATACGCCACGGTCTCTTCATTGACGCGCGCTCACGTGCCGGCGTTGCTGGTGCGGCGGATGAAGTCCGCGACGTTGTCGTGCAGTTGTCTGAGCGAGGCGTCCTTGGCATAGACCATGTGGCCGGACTCGTAAAACCTGTATTCGATGTTGGCCTGCAGGCTCTGCGGTATCGGCAGATGGTGCATCTCGTACAGGCCCTGATAGAAGGGGGTTGCGAGGTCGAAGTAGCCCGCATTCAATTGAACTTTGAGGTTCGGATTGAGCTTCATTGCATTCGCCAGATCGGGCATGACGTTGAAGCCCTGGCGGGCGGAAATCGGGGCCTCACCCAGTCCCGGCAGTTGATGGGCGAAGTTCCAGGTGCGGTAAGTGCGGATGCTGGGCTTAAAGATCTTGTCTGTGCCGTAGTGCAGGTCCTTGCGCGCGTATTCATTGAAGGCGGAGACATACGCCGAGCTCAGCGCCGCGGACTGCGGATCGTACTCGGCGCGCTGACTCAGGGGATCGATGTCAGGGCCGGAGAAGCGGCTGTCGAGCCGTCCGGTGGTGAGGGCGCCGTCGGCCTGCAGATTCTGGCGAAATTCCCCGCCGTCGATGCGCAGATCGGCCTTCAGTATGTAGTCGACTGCAAGCCCGCTGTACGCATGAAGCCTTTCGGCGATGGCGGCGCGTTCGCTCGCGCCGAGAGTCGAGCCCGCCGCGAGCGCACGCGCATAGTCGCCCATGGCGAACTGCTCGACTTCGGTGAGCAGGGCCTCGAGGTTCTGGTGCTCGCCGGGCAACTTGTGGTGATACCAGGCGGTGGCTGCATAGGTGGGGAGCACGGTCTCATAGGGCAGATCGATGCCCGGATTGCTGGTCGGACGCTCGGGGCTCAAGTCATAGTTGAGGATCTGGGAAAGCAGGATCACCCCGTTTACATCGATCGAGCGGTCCGCCTCGAGCTGGTTGACCACCACCGCCGAGCGCGGCGTGCCGTAGCTTTCGCCGAACAGGTACTTGGGTGAATTCCACCTGCCGTACTTCGAAAGAAACTGGGAGATGAATTCACTGAACGCATAGGCATCCGCATCGACGCCGAAGAACGCCTTTTCCTTGTCCTTCCCGGCGATGCGGCTGAAACCCGTGCCCGGGGCGTCGATGAATACCAGATCAGTCGCATCGAGGAGGCTGGACGCATTGTTGACCAGCGAATACGGTGCGGCGGGCGTGTGAGCGTCAGCGGAGGTTATGATGCGGCGCGGTCCAAAGGCGCCCAGATGAAGCCACATGGTCGATGAGCCGGGACCGCCGTTGTATAAAAAGGTCACCGGTCGCGGGCCGCCGCCGCTCTTGAAGTACGCGACATAGAACATCGAGGCCTCGGCGCTGGGATTACGGGCCTCCGAGCCCTCCTCGGTGTTGCCTGGGGGCGCCTTCTCGGCGCTGGGGTCGCGCGGGACATCGTCCCAGCCCTTCGGGTGAACAATGAGTGTGCCGGCGATCGCCTGGTACGCAATGGGGTGTCCGCCGATCGTGACGCTGCCGTTGCTCGTGACGGCCTCGGCCCTGAAGGGCTCGAACTTATGGCCCTCGGCCTTCGGCAGCTCGT
>CATPBM010000225.1 GCA_955652625.1 uncultured Steroidobacteraceae bacterium | reverse complement strand
GGCTCCACGCCGGTCTCCGCCAGCAGCGGGCGCAGGATTTCCATTCCGCCCTTCATGGAGTTGGCCGCGAGCAGCACCTCCGGCACGAACAGGATCCCGTCGCGGAAGTCGATGCCGACGATGCGCATGCCCTCCACGAGCGCATCATTCAGCACCTTCTCGGCGTTCCAGCCGCGCTCGAGCAGGATGTGCGTGGCCTCCTCGACCTCGGCCTTGAGCCCGTTGTACAGGTCATCGTGTACCTGCTCGGTGAGCTCCTGATCATTGAGGTCGCGTAAATTAAATTCGGTCTCGGCAGATTCGGCCATTGTCGAAATCTCCAGTCGCGACTTCGGGTTAGCAGCTCGCGCGGTGGTTTCTGGAATGGTAAGGGGAGGGTGCCGGGGGTAATGGCTGCTTCGCGACTGCTGCATGTCCGCAAACGACAGCCGCGACGTTAAGGCAAAAGGCGGCGCGGATCTGGTTCACGCTTTTCGGCGCTCAGGCCGGGGCGCTCTCGGCTGCGGGCAGCGCGGGCCCCGCAGGCTTTTCCTGGCGGGTGTGGCGTTCCGCGCTCGGCGGACAGCCGAACTGCGCGCGATAGCATCGCGAGAAGTGCGGCGGCGACTGGAAGCCGCACGCGGTCGTGATGTCGATGATCGGCATCGAGGTCTGCAGCAGCAGCTCGCGCGCGCGGCGCAGACGCATCTGCAGGTAGTAGCGCTTGGGCACGCAGTTGAGATGACGCTTGAACAGGCGCTCGATCTGGCGGCGCGACAGCCCGGTGGCGCCGGCAATCTCATCGAGCGACAAAGGCCTCTCGATGTTCTCTTCCATGAGCTGCGCCACCTTGATCAGGCTCTCGTGGCTCACTCCGATCTGAGCGCGCAACGGCACGTACTGGCGATCGCGGTCGCTGCGCGCGCGCTCGACGATGAATTGCTCGGAGATGAGCTGCGAGACCCGCGCGCCGAGCTTCGCCTCGACCAGATGCAGCATGAGATCGAGGGGCGCGACGCCGCCCGAACACGTGAAGCGGTCGCGGTCGATGGTGAACAGCTGGTCGCTCAACTGGATACGCGGAAACTCCTCGCGCAGCGCGGAGAGATTTTCCCAGTGGATGGTCGCGCGGTACTTATCCAGCAGCCCCGCCTTGGCGAGCGCGTAGCCCCCGGTGCACAGTGCCCCCAGCGGGACCCGCCGTTCCGCGAGCCGCCTGAGGGCGGCGAGCACCTTGGGCGAGACCGCGTCCTGGACGTTGACGCCCCCGCAGACGAACAGCATGTCGAAGGTGCCCGCCTGCTCGAGCGGCACGGTCGGAGAGAGCTGCAGGCCGTTGCTTGCGGGGGTCGGCTGGCCGTCAAGGCTCACGATCGACCATTCGTACACGCTCTGGCCAGTGAGGCTGTTGGCCATCCGCAGCGGCTCGACCGCGTTCGACAGCGCGATCATCGAGTAGCGCGGCAGGGTCAGGAAGGCGAACTTGCTTCGTGGAAGTGGCACATGCCGGATTTTACGCCTTCTTGCCTGAATGCGACAGCGACTGAACTAAACGCGGCGGCGGGCCGGCTAAGCACGCAGCTCGAGGTTCTCCGGGTCGTAGGGCGATTCGCGCAGTACGGTGGCCTGCTTGCGCTCCCCGAGTATTTCGATCGCGAGCTCGGTGCCAACCTGCCCGAACTCGGCGCGCGTGTAGCCGATGGCGAGACTCTTCCCCAGGCAATGTCCGTAATAACCGGAGGTCGCACGGCCGATCATGCGGCCGCCCTTGTCGAAAAGCGGCTCGTTGCCGAGCGGGTCGGCATCAGTGACGCCGTGCACTTCGAGCGTGACAAAGCGGTTCGGGACGCCGGCGGCGAGCTGTCTCTCGAGCGCGTCCCGGCCGATGAACGCCCCTTTGTTCAGGCGCACGAAGCGGTCGAGGCTCGCCTCGAAGGGGGTGTAGTCGGGCGTCATGTCGCTGCCCCACATGCGGTACGACTTCTCCAGGCGCAGCGACTCCATGGCGCGCATGCCTACCATGCCGATGCCGTGATCCCTGCCGGCCTCGAACAGCGCATCGAACAGGTGATGCGCATACTCGATCGGGAAGTGCAGCTCCCACCCGAGGGCGCCGACGAAGTTCACGCGCAGCGCGTACACGTCCACGGCGAGCCCGGCCTCGATGGTCTGCGCCGTGAGCCAGGGGAAGGAGGCGTTGTCGAGCGCCGTGTCGGTGAGCTGCGCCAGCACCCCGCGTGACTTAGGTCCCGCGAGCACGAAGCAGCCGCGGGTGTTGGTGATGTTGCGCAGCCCGACCGAGCCGTCCTGCGGCAGGCACTTGCGCAGGTAGTCGCCGTCATAGCGCTCGGCGGCGCCGGCGCTCACGACGTAGTAATGCTGGTCGGCGATCTTGGTGATCGTGAACTCGGAGCGGATGCCGCCGCGGCGTGTGAGCGCGTGCGACAGCGCCATGCGGCCGACCTTCGTTGGCACCTTGTTGGCGACCAGTCCGTCCAGCCAGCTCTCCGCCTGGGGCCCGGTAACCTCATGCTTGGTAAAGGGCGTGAGATCGATGATGCCGACGCGCTCGCGCATCAGGCGCGCCTCGTTCCCCACGTGCTCGAAGTAGTTGCTGCGCCGGAAGCTCCAGTGATCCCTGCGCGCAACGCCCGGCGGGGCGAACCAGTTGGCGCGCTCCCAGCCGTAGCGCTGTCCCCAGACCGCTCCTTTGGCGTCGATCTTGTCGTACACCGGGCTGGTCTTCGCGGGGCGTGCGTCGGGGCGTTCCTCATCCGGGAAGTGGATGACAAAGACGTTGCGGTAGGTTTCTTCGTTCTTCTTCACCACATAGCGCTTGCTCGTGTACGGTCCGAAGCGGCGCGGGTCGACCGCCAGCATGTCGATGCCTGGCTCGCCCGCGACGATCCATTCGGCGAGTTGCCAGCCGGAACCGCCCGCGGCGGTAATGCCGAAGCTGTGCCCCTCGTTGAGCCAGACGTTGTTCACGCCCCAGGCCGGCCCGATGAGCGGACTGCCGTCTGGCGTGTAGGAGATCGGTCCGTTGACGATGTCCTTGATGCCGCAGTTCTCGAGCGCCGGTACGCGCCGCGTCGCAGCCTCGACGTGCGGCACCAGCCGGTCCAGATCGCCCGGGAAGAGGCTGCGGCCGAACCAGTCCGGAACCCCGTCGGCAAAGCGCGCCGGCGCGCCTCTCTCGTAGGGACCCAGGATCCAGCCCATGCGCTCTTCGCGCAGGTAATAGGACTGGTCGGACTCGCGAAGCACCGCCAGCTCGCGCCCGCCTGCCTGGCGGTAGGTTTTAAGCTCCGGAGACTCGTCGTACACGATGTATTGGTGCTCGACCGGGATCGCCGGCACGCTCAGCCCCAGAAGACGCCCGCTCTGACGCGCATAGTTGCCGGTTGCGAGCACGATGTGCTCGGCGTTGATGTCGCCCTTGCCGGTGCGGACTTTCCACTCACCGGAAGGCGTGCGCTCGATGGCGAGGGCTTCGGTGTGCTCGTAGATTTCCGCACCCGCACCACGGGCGCCCTTGCGCAGCGCCATGGTGAGATCGGCGGGCGCGATGTGCCCGTCGTCCGGGTGATACAGCGCACCCACGATGGCCGGCGTATCCGCGCTGCCGCCGAGCTCCACCAGCGGCCAGAGCTCCTTCACGCGCCTTGGCGTGATCACCTCGAACGGCACGCCGATGGTATTGGCGGTCCCACAGTACTTCTGATACTCGTCCATGCGCTCCTTGCACGTGGCGAGGCGCAGGTTGCCGGTGACGTGAAAGCTCACGTCCTGACCGGTCTCGGCAGGCAGACGCTTGTACAGATCGACCGAGTATTTGTGCAGCTGCCCGACGGTGTAGCTCATGTTGAACAGCGGCAGGAGCCCCGCCGCGTGCCAGGTGGAGCCGGCTGTGAGCTCGCTGCGCTCGATCAGCGCCACATCCGTCCAGCCTTTCCTGGCCAGGTGATAGAGCGTGCTCACGCCCACGACGCCCCCGCCGATCACCAGAACCCGAACGTGCGTCTTCACTTAGGTGCTCTCCGAAAGGCAGCGCGTGAACGCGGCCGCCCGCTCAGTGTAGCCAGCGGCGCTTCCTCCCCGGACTCCAATTGCGACCGGGCCTTGCCTTAAATGATCCCGCGCGCGGCTTCGTCGAGGAACTGCGAGACGTACGCCGCGAAGGAGCGCCACACCTCAAGGCGGAACTCCTCGGTGCCCGTGCGCCACAACACGATCTCCGCCTTCGCCAGCATGGTGCGCGTGCACATGTCCACCGGGAAGGCGTCTGCCTCAAGATCCAGGGGACAGCCCGCGGCGAGCAGGGCGGATGCCTTCGGACCGGTGACGCTGAGGGCGATCTGGCGGTGACTCACGTCCACGAGCGAGTGGGGCAGGTCCTTTAGCGCTGCGCCGAGGAGCGCGGCGATAGCGGCTGCGGAAGCCTGCGGCGAGATCAGCAGCCACTCGTCCGGGCCGAGCCACAGCACCGCGCGTTCCCCGCTCACAAACGCACGGCAGGCGTTGCCCGGGACGCGCGTCCCCAGGGCCTGCTCCGCGGCGGCGCGTACGTGCGGGCCGCCGCGCAGGATGTAGCGCGTCGCCGGCGCCAGCGCGCGCAGCGTGGTGTTGGCGGAGACCAGCGGCGGTGAACGCGCGGCGGAAAGGTCACGCATTGAGGCGTGCTCCGGTGTGATCGTAGAACACGCTCGGGGCGACCTGCACCGGGACGTCGCCTGAGGGTGTCGGAACGTGCAGGGTCTCCCCCATTCGCGCGCGGCCCCCGCTGACCAGGCCCATCCCAATGGAGCGACCGAGGACCGCGCTGTAATAGGAGGACGTGACGTGACCCAAGGGGCGCGTGGGCGCGCGCGCGCCAGCCTCAGCCATCACCTGCGCGCCTTCTTCCAGCACTGTCGCGGGGTCTGCGGTGAGGAGGCCCACGAGCTGGCGCCGATCTGGCGAGGTCATGGCGGGACGCTGCAGGGAGCGCTTGCCGACGAAGTCCGGCTTGCTCTTGCCGATCGCCCAGCCAAGGCCGGCATCCTCGGGCGTCACCGTGCCGTCGGTATCCTGACCGACGATGATGTAGCCCTTTTCCGCACGCAGCACGTGCATGGTCTCGGTGCCGTAGGCCGTGATGCCGAGCGCCTGGCCAGCCTCCCAGATGGCTTGCCAGACGGCCGGCCCGCAGTCCGCCGGTACGTTGACCTCGAAGCCCAGCTCGCCGGTGAAGCTCACGCGGAACAGGCGCATCGGCACGCCGCAGATGCTGCCGGTTGCCACGCTCATGTGCGGCATGACCGCCGCCGCGATGTCGATGTCGATGAGGGCGGCGAGCACGCGGCGCGCGTTCGGCCCCTGCAATGCGATCACTGCCCACTGCTCGGTGGTGGAGGTGAGCCACACCTCGAGCTCCGACCACTCGGTCTGCAGGTAGTCCTCCATCATCGCCAGCACGCGCGGCGCCCCGCCGGTTGTGGTGGTGACGTGGAAGCGCTCCTCGCTGATGCGCGCCACCACGCCGTCGTCATATACGAAACCGTCATCGCGCAGCAGCACTCCGTAACGACAGCGGCCGACGCCAAGGCTCGTCCAGGAGTTGACGTACAGGCGGTTCATGAAGGCCACGGCATCCTTGCCGACGACCTCGATCTTGCCGAGCGTCGAGGCATCGAAAATGCCGCAGCCGTTGCGCACGGCCAGGCACTCGCGCCCCACCGCCGCGTGCATGTCTTCGGCGCCGCGCGGGAAATAGCGGGCGCGTTTCCACAGCCCCACGTCCTCGAATACCGCGCCGTGCTCCCTCGCCCAGTCGTGCATGGGCGTCGTGCGCACCGGATCGAACAGCTGCGCGCGCGCAAATCCTGCGAAGCTGCCGAAGGTCACCGGCGTGTACGGCGGGCGAAAGGTGGTGAGGCCAACCTGCGGGATGTCCTTGCCAAGGGTGCGCGAGACGATCCCGAGGGCATTGAGGTTCGAGGTCTTGCCCTGATCCGTGGCCATGCCGGTCGTCGTGTAGCGCTTGATGTGCTCGATGGAGCGAAAGCCCTCGCGCGTGGCGAGCGCCAGGTCCCTGGTGGTCACATCGTTCTGCCAGTCGACAAAAGCCCGCGCGTGCGCGCCGCGGGGCTGGGGCAGGGCGCCCGCGAATCCGGGGCCGCCGTCTGCGGGCGTTGACGATGCATCAGCGGCGGGCGCGCCGCGACTGAGAGCTGCCGCCGGACGCACGCCGGTGCGCGACGGATCTGTCGCCTCACGCGCGGCTGCGGCCCCGGTGGCGGCGCCGTCCGCAACTGCTGCCTCGAGTGCAAATACGCCGCGGCAGGCGCCTGCGCTGCGCACGCGCTCGGCCGGTGCGCCGGGCAGGAATGTCTGCAGCCGCGCATCCCAGACGAGCTTGCCGCGTGACTGCGAGAACAGGTGCACGCTCGGGGTAAAGCCGCCCGACATCAACACCAGGTCGCACGGCTGGGTGTGGGTCTCGCTCACCTCACCATGCTTGAGGCGCGCCAGCCGGATCGAATTCACGCGCCGCCGCCCGCTGGTGCCGAGCACGGTGGCCCCGGTCAGCACCGGAATGCCCGCGGCGCGCGCCTGCTCGATGCACGGCGAGTCCCCTGCGGTGCGCGCCTCGGCAATGGCCGCGATGAACACTCCGGCCTGCTGCAGCTCGAGTGCCGCGCGGTAGGCTGCGTCCGCGGCCGTCACCAGCACGACGCGCGTGCCGGTCAGCACCCCGTAACGGTTCAGGAAAGTGCGCGCGGCTCCGGCGAGCATGATCCCAGGCCGGTCGTTCCCGGGGAATACCAGCGGGCGCTCGATCGCGCCGGTGGCCAGCACCACCTCGCGCGCGCGCACCTGCCACTGGCGCTCACGCGGCAGCTCGCCAGGCGGATCCGCCAGGTGATCGGTGAGGCGCTCATTGAGCCCGATGAGGTTGTGCGGAAAATAACCGAACGCCGTCGTGCGCGGCAGCAGGGTGATGCGGGGGTTCGCCTCGAGCGCAGCGCGCGTCTCGGTGATCCATTGCAGCGCAGGACGGCCCGCCACGAGCTGCGGCGCGGCCGCATCGTCTGCGAGCAGCGAGCCGCCGAACTCGCACTGCTCGTCGCAGAGTATGACGCGCGCGCCCGCTGCAGCTGCTGCCGCTGCCGCGGCAAGTCCTGCGGGACCTGCGCCGACGACGAGCACGTCGCAATGCGCGTAACGCCGGGCGTAGCGATCAGGATCGGCCTCGAGGGGCGCGCGGCCCAGGCCCGCGGCGGCTCTGATGCGCGGTTCGTAGAGGGTCTGCCAGGCGCCTCGCGGCCACATGAATGTCTTGTAGTAAAAGCCCGCCGGAATGAACGGCGCGAGCACATCGTTCACCGCTCCGAAGTCGAAGGCGAGGCTCGGCGAGCGATTCTGGCTTTGGGCTTCGAGCCCCTCGTAGAGCTCGACCTGGGTCGCACGCAGGTTGGGGGTGTAGCGGCCCGCATCGCGGTACACGGCGACCAGTGCGTTGGGCTCCTCGCTACCCGCGGCCAGAACGCCGCGCGGGCGGTGGTATTTGAACGAGCGGCCCATGAGGTGCACACCGTTCGCGAGCAGCGCCGAGGCGAGCGTATCACCGGCGCAGCCCAGGTACGCTCGACCATCGAAGCTGAAGCGCAGTACGCGTGAGCGCTCTATGCGCCCGCCGCTGAGGGTGCGCAGGCTGGCGATCACGACAGAGCCTCGTTCACCGCGGCACCCGAAGCCCAGTCGGTGGCGACTCACCAACCTTATAAGTGGCGAGGAAGTGATCGTTCGTGGTATCGCGCAGCGCGTTGAAGAAGCGGCCGCAGCCGTGCGTGTGGCGCCAGCGCTCGGCGTGCACGCCGCGGGTGTTATCGCGCTGGTAGAGAAAGTCGGCCCATTGCTGTGCGCTCAGTTCCTGGGGCTGCGGCGGGCGGACGATGTGCGCCTGGCCGCCGTAGACAAATTCCGGCTCGGGCCGCTCGCCGCAGTACGGGCACTCGATGAGCAGCATGGGGGCCTTCAGTGCGCGACGGCAGCCGCGGCCGCCTCGTCGATGAGGTTGCCGTCGCGGAAGCGCTCGAGAGTAAAGGGCGCATTGATGGGATGGGGCTCATCGCGCGCGATGGTCCAGGCAAACACGTGCGCCGAGCCTGGAGTGGCCTTGAAGCCTCCGGTGCCCCAGCCACAGTTCACGTACAGGCCCGGCGCCGGGGTCTTGCCGATGATGGGTGAGCGGTCGGGCGTTACGTCGACGATGCCGCCCCAGCTGCGCAGCATCTTCAGGCGGCGGAACATCGGAAAGAGCTCGCAGATCGCCTCCAGTGCGTGGCTCGTGATGTGCAGACCACCCCGCTGGGTGTATGAGGTGTAGGCGTCAGTGCCGGCGCCGATGACGAGCTCGCCCTTGTCCGATTGACTGATGTAGGCGTGGATGGTGTTGGACATGACCACGCACGGGAATACCGGCTTGACGGGCTCCCACACCAGCGCCTGCAGCGGATAGCTCTCGAGCGGCAGCCGGATGCCGGCCATTTTCATGACGACGCTGGTGTGGCCCGCGGCGGCTACGCCGACGCG
>CATPBM010000224.1 GCA_955652625.1 uncultured Steroidobacteraceae bacterium | reverse complement strand
GCCTTCGGTGGTGAAGCTGGTGGAGGAGATGGACAAGTACATCCCGATCCCCAAGCGCGAGGTGGACAAGCCCTTTCTGATGCCGGTGGAGGATGTGTTCTCGATCTCCGGCCGCGGCACGGTGGTCACCGGGCGCATCGAGCGCGGCATCGTCAAGGTGAACGATGTGGTGGAGATCGTCGGGTTGAAGGCGACGCTCAAGACGGTGTGCACCGGGGTGGAGATGTTCCGAACGCTCCTGGATGAGGGTCAGGCGGGGGACAACGTGGGGGTTCTGCTGCGCGGCACCAAGCGCGAGGAGGTCGAGCGCGGCCAGGTGCTGGCCAAGCCCGGCAGCATCACCCCGCACACGCACTTTGAGTGCGAGGTGTACGTGCTGGCGAAGGAGGAAGGCGGACGGCATACGCCCTTCTTCAAGGGGTATCGGCCGCAGTTCTACTTCCGCACGACGGATGTGACGGGCACGATCGAGCTGCCCGCGGGGGTGGAGATGGTCATGCCCGGGGACAACATCAAGATGACGATCGAGCTGATCAGCCCGATTGCCATGGAGGATGGACTGCGCTTTGCGATCCGCGAGGGCGGCAAGACCGTCGGCGCCGGGGTCGTGACGAAGATCCTGAAGTAGAGGGCAAGGAGATTTTCTTGACGGGCGCCCCCACGAAATCGAGCGTCTTGCCATTCGGCGAGTGCTCCTTCGGTGGTGGCGGGCTCGATTTCGCGGGGCACGTAGGCCAGTAGCTCAATTGGCAGAGCGGCGGTCTCCAAAACCGCAGGTTGGGGGTTCGATTCCCTCCTGGCCTGCCATCGGTTGATATGACAGACGACATCAGAATTCAGGACGCCGGCACGGCGGACAAGGTGAAGCTCGCCGTCGCGATTCTGATCGTGATCGCAGGTGTCGTGGGCTACTACGTGCTCGCGGCCCAGCCGAGCTGGCTGCGCTGGCTGGCGGTGGCGGGGAGCCTGGTGCTGGCGGGCGTCGTGGTGGCGTTCTCGCACTACGGCACGCAGTTCCGTCGCTTCGTCGAGCTCTCGAGGATCGAGCTGCGCAAGATCGTGTGGCCGACGCGCGATGACACGCTCAAAACGACCGCCGTCGTGTTCGGGTTCGTGATTATCGCGGGGCTGTTTTTCTGGGGACTGGACTGGGTGCTCGCACTCGCCACCCGATTTCTGACGGGGCAGGGAGGTTGAACGTGGCGCTGAGGTGGTACGTCGTGCACGCGTACTCGAATTTCGAGCACCGCGTGGCGCAGTCCCTGAAGGAGCGCATCCATCGCGCCGGACTCGAGGCGCGCTTCGGCGAGATCCTGGTGCCGACCGAAGAGGTCGTGGAAATGCGCGACGGCCAGAAGCGCAAGAGCGAGCGCAAGTTCTACCCCGGCTACGTCCTGGTGCAGATGGAAATGGACGAGGAGACCTGGCACCTGGTGCGCGATGTGCCCAAGGTCCTGGGGTTCATCGGCGGCACGCCGGAGAAGCCGGCGGCGATCACCGACAAGGAAGCGAACCAGATCCTGCGCCGGGTCGAAGAGGGTGTGGACAAGCCGCGGCCGAAGGTGCTGTTCGAGCCCGGTGAGGTGGTGCGCGTGGTCGACGGGCCGTTCAATGACTTCAACGGCGTGGTCGAGAGCGTGAACTACGAAAAGAACCGCCTGCACGTGGCGGTGCAGATTCTCGGACGCTCCACCCCGGTGGAGCTGGATTTCTCGCAGGTCGAAAAGGCCTGACGAGGGTAACAGGGAGCCGCAAGGCGCTGACCTGGACTGTAAGAGGATTCAATGGCCAAGAAAGTCAACGGATACATCAAGCTGCAGGTGCCTGCAGGCTCCGCCAACCCCTCGCCCCCGATCGGGCCGGCGCTGGGCCAGCAGGGCGTGAACATCATGGAGTTCTGCAAGCAGTTCAACGCGCAGACCCAGAAGGTGGAAAAAGGCCTGCCGATCCCGGTGGTTATCACCGTGTACAGCGATCGCAGCTTCACCTTCGTGATGAAGACCCCGCCCGCCGCGGTGCTCATCAGGAAGGCCATAGGTATTGAAAAAGGCAGTGGCACCCCCAACACCGCGAAGGTTGGCAAGATCTCCCGCAAGCAGCTGGAGGAGATTGCCAAGATGAAGCAGCCCGACCTCACCGCCGCCGACCTGGAGGCCGCAGTCCGCACCATCGCGGGCAGCGCGCGCAGCATGGGCGTCGACGTGGAAGGAGTCTGACCATGGCCGTCACCAAGCGCGAGAAGGCGTGGAAGGCCAAGCTCACTCCCGGCAAGACCTACCCGGTCGAGGAAGCGCTGAAACTGGTGAAGGAATTCGCCACCGCCAAGTTCGCGGAAGCCGTGGACGCGGCCGTGAACTTAGGCATCGACGCGAGCAAGTCCGACCAGCAGGTGCGCGGCTCGACCGTGATGCCCCACGGCACCGGCAAGACGGTGCGCGTGGCGGTGTTCACCTCCGGCAAGAACCAGGAGCTCGCCCGGGCGGCGGGCGCCGACATCGTCGGGCTCGAGGATCTGGCGGCGCAGGTGAAGGCGGGCGAAATCAACTTCGATCGCGTGATCGCGAGCCCCGACGCCATGCGCG
>CATPBM010000223.1 GCA_955652625.1 uncultured Steroidobacteraceae bacterium | reverse complement strand
TGTGTTCGCCTTTGCGCGGCTCCCGCACCCCCATGGCGCGTGCACTGTCGCCCAACGGCAATAGAATTCGCACGCGGGCGCCGCCGCTGCGCCGATTATCCGCCTCAATGCGTCCGCCGTGCTCTTCGACGATTTTCTGCACGATCGCCAGCCCCAAACCCGTGCCCTTGGGCTTGCTGGTGACGTACGGGTCAAACACCCTGCCGAGGAGTTCGCGCTGAAATCCCGGGCCATTGTCACACACGGTCACAGTGGCGTACGCGGCATCGGCGGTGGTCTCCAGCCGCGTCGCGATCTCGAGTTGGGGGTCGCCGACGCCATCAAGAGCTTCCAGGGCGTTGGTCACCAGGTTGTTCAGAATCTGCCGCACCCGCCCACGATCGGCCTCGATGGTCCCGACGTGCTCGTCGAGATCCAGCTGGATGAGGGTACGCGCATCCTGCGAGCGGTACAGGTCGGCCACTTCCGTGATCAGCTGATTGAGGCTGAAGCGCGTTATCTTCATTTCCGGTGCGCGCGCGTACTCGCTGAACGCATTCACCATCTGCTGCATGGTCTCGACCTGCTGCACGATGGTGCGCGTGCCGCGCTCGAGGATCTCTGCGTCGCGCTCGCTCATGCCGGCGAGCAGCCGGCGCCGCAGGCGCTCGGCCGACAGCTGGATGGGCGTGAGCGGGTTCTTGATCTCGTGCGCCAGGCGGCGCGCCACCTCGCCCCAGGCGGCATCGCGCTGCGCCTGCAGCAGCGCGGTGATGTCGTCGAACACGATCACGAAGCCCACGTCGCTGTCCTCGCCGGGCAGCGGCGTGCACGCACACATGAGGGTGCGGCGCCCGGCGGCGCCGTCGAGGTCGAGCTGCTCGCGCCACTCCTCGCGCCCGCTGGCGAGGCGTACCGCGAGCGAGGCCACGAACTGGCCGAGGCGTTCGTTGCTGCCCGCGAGCTCCGGGAGCGAGCGCCCGGTGGCCGCCGACAGGTCGGTGCCGAGAATCGCGCCCGCGGCCTCATTCGCGGTGCGCACCGTCATGCTGCGGTCGATGGCCAGTACCCCGGTCGACAGGCGGGCGAGGATGATGGCGAGGCGCTCGCGCTCGCGCTCCACGGCCTGCTGGCTGTGGGTTGCCTCGGCGCGCGCGCGCCGCAGGCGCTTAGTCATGTCGTTGAAGGAGTGAACGAGGAAGCCCATCTCATCACGCGAGGGCAGCGGCAGGCGCGTCTCGAGATCGCCCTTGCCGACCGCGCGCGTGCCCTCGATCAGATCCTGCACCGGCCGCACCAGGCGCTGCGCGGAATAGATCGCCCCGTAGATGGCGGCCAGCATGGCGAGCAGCAGCACGAGGGTGAGGGTGAGCCGGAAGCTGTCCTTGAGCGGCTCGCGCATGGCGGCGAGCTCACCATACCGCGAGTACGAGTTCTGTACCGCTTCAGAGAGCGCGGCGAGCTTCGCGGGCACGGGGTAGATAGCCACCACGAAGCGCGCCTCGTGGCTGCCGGCTGCCTCCCCGAGCGGCGCGGCGGTGCGGATCAGGTAGCGTCCGTTGGCCTGGGGCTCCAGGCTCACATAGGGCAGACGCTGCTCCACCTGGCGCACCAGGTCCGCGGGCAGCTGCGCCGCCAGGTTCTCGAGCGGACGCTCCAGGCTCACGGCGAGAATCCGTGCGCGCGCGCCGAACAGCGCGATCTCCGCCGCCTGGCTCGCACGCCGCTCGGTATCGAGCGCCGCCTGCACGTCCGCGGGCGCGGCGCGCGTGAGCGTGCCCGCGAGCGCCACGGTGCGGCCCGAGTATTCGCGCATGCGCAGGTCGAGCGCGGCGCGCGACAGCACCAGCGCATCGTTCAGCCCCTGCTTCACCTCCACCCTGAACCAGCTGTCGATTCCCTGATTGATGAACTCCAGCGAGGAGAAGTACACGATCAGCAGCGGCGCGATCACCAGTGCGCCGAAGGTGCCGACGGTGCGCGCGGTGAGGCGCGAGCCGGGCACGTGCGCGCGATACTCGCGCACCAGGCGCCACAGCTTGCGCGCCAGCAGGATGGTGAGGGCGATCACCCCGCAGACGTCGATCAGCAGTATGAACAGCTGCAGACGGCCGAACTCCGAGGAGTTCTGCACGCTCTTGGCGAGCAGCAGGAAGGCGCCGAGGCCGATCGCGCCCCACAGCAACGCCTGGCCGACTGCGACCCAGCGCAGCCCCCGGGGCGGACGCGGGCTTACACGGGCAGGGACCATGTGTACCACTCGCTCCAGCGCACCCAGTCGTCGGTCCAGAACAGGATCGCGCGCAGGGTGGCCGGCAGGTGCCCGCGGCGTACGCCCGCGCGCACGCTGATGGTGTAGTTGCCGCCATCGAGCTGCGGCTCGACGAGAATCGGCCAGGCATCCACCCTGCCCAGGTAATAGAGCGCTTCATCCACCGTCGGAAAGGTCAGCTGGTCGCCGCTGCGGCTGTCGCGCACGACGTAGCGATCGCTGACCGCGTGATAGTTGAGTTCGCGGCGCATTGTCAGGTCGACGATGTTGGCGTTGAACCAGAAGCGCCGGTCGCGATCGACGCGCGCGTCGAGGTCGAACGTCAGCGTGATGCCATCGCGCAGTGCGCTGCGGATGGCGGGGCTCACCGGATACTCCACCCGCGCGTGCAGCAGGAACACTCCCTTGTCGATGTTCACGAACGCGGAGCGCACCTCGAGGATGCCGTCGAGCGCATCGGCGCGGACCAGGCTCAAAGCTCCCACGGCCACGGCACTCGCCGTCGTGAGGAGCCCCGCCCGGGTCAAACGGTTGCGTGTTGGGTCGCCACGTAGCATAGATACAACGAAAATAGGGGTTCTCAGGATCCGGCCGTTGTCTTTTCGAGACAAGCATAATAGAAGCCGTCCGTCCCCGCCTCGGCCCCGGGCAGCAGTTGCACCCCCACCGCGCGGCCGAGGGCCCCGGGCGCCAGCGCGGCGGTATCGGGCATGGCGACCGAGGCCATCCCAGGCTCCGCGGCGAGGAGCTGCGCCACCACCTGCTCGTTCTCCTCCGGCAGCACCGAGCAGGTCGCATACACCAGGCGCCCGCCGCGGGCGAGCATGGTCGTCGCCGAGCGCAGCATTGCCAGTTGTGTGGCGGCGAGGGCCGGGATGTCGGCGGCGCGCCGCAGCAGCTTGATATCGGGGTGGCGCCGGATGACCCCCGTGGAGGAACACGGGGCGTCGACGAGAATGCGCTCAAACGGCCGGCCATCCCAGAAACTGGACGGGTCGCGGGCATCGCCAACGGCGAGCCGTGCCGTACGGCGCAGACGCCGCAGATTCTGCTCGACCAGGCCCAGGCGGTCCGCGTCTGCGTCGAGGGCAGTGAGGTCGATCCGCTCGCCGGCAAGTTCCAGCAGGTGCCCCGTCTTGCCGCCGGGTGCGGCGCAGGCATCCAGGACACGCATGCCCGCCCGGGCGTCCAGCAGACTCGCCGCGATTTGTGCACCGGCGTCCTGCACTGACACCGTCCCCTCGGAAAAGCCTGGAAGTGCACCAATGGCGACGGGGTGCGTCAAAGTGACCGCTGAGATGGACCACTGTATCTCTAGGGCGTCAATCGAGGAAGCGGCCAGCAAAGACACATAGCCCCCCCTGCTCGAGCGCGAGAGGTCGACACGCAGCGTCATGGGCGGGTGCGCGTTGTTGGCCTCGAGCACCTTCACTCCCGCCGCGCACCATGCCGCGCAGATGCGTTGCGCGAGCCACGGCGGGTGCGCGGTGCGTGCCGCCAGGTCCTCATCGACGCGCGAGAGGAGCGCCGGGCGCCCGGCGACGAACTTTCGCAGCACCGCGTTGGTGAGGCCCGTGGCCCTCGCATTGCCTAGGATCCGGGCCGCATCCACCGCGGCGTGCACGGTGATCTCGGGGACGTTGCGCGAGTACTCGACCTGGTGCGCGCCCACTGCGAGCAGCGCGCGCACCGCCTCCGGCACGCCCGACGGGCGTGCGAGCAGCGACTCGAGGGCGGGTGCCAGGCGCAGGTACCAGCGCAGCGTGCCCAGCGTGATCGCCTGCACGGGGGCCCGGTCGGCGCAGCCCGCGGAGGCCGCCAGAGCCGCATCGGCCGACATACCCTTGAAAACCACCGCCTCCACGGCCCGCGCCGCGGCCGCCAGCGCCGGGGCGCCCGGAGCCCACGGGGTCTTAGCCAAGCCGACGGCCCGCGAGCGTCAGACTGTGGGAAAAATCACGCGCACTCACGGGCCGCCGACCCGGCCGCTGCAGCTGGGTGAGCGCGAGGGCCCCCGTTCCGCACTGCACTATGATGGAATCCTTACGTACGGCGACGATCGATCCAGAATCGTGAGTTTTGGCAACATTTTCTTGCACGTTCTCGTCGGAAGGCATGGGGGTCTGCCCGCCGGGCTCTGCCCGGGCTGCCAGAATCCGCAGCTGCTCGCCGTCCAGCCGCGTTTCAGCCACTGGCGAGGGGTTGAACGCCCGCACCTGGCGCTCGATCTCCCGCGCATCCCGGCCCCAGTCGATCCGCGCCTCGGCCTTGTCGATCTTCGGAGCGTAGCTGGCGCCATCGCTCGGCTGCGGGCGTGCGCGGAGCGACCCGGATGACAATCCCTCCAGGGCTTCGAGAAGTACCGAAGCGCCGAGCGCGGCGAGCTCATCGTGCAGCATCCCGCCGGTATGTTCGTCTGAAATGACGAGCCGCCGCTGCAGCAGCACAGCTCCGGTGTCCAGGCCCGAGTCCATCTGCATGATGGTGACGCCGGTTTCGGCGTCGCCGGCGAGGATGGCGCGCTGGATCGGGGCCGCGCCGCGCCAGCGCGGCAGGAGCGAGGCGTGAACGTTGATGCAACCGTAGCGCGGCAGACTCAGGACCTCACGCGGCAGGATGAGTCCGTATGCAACGACCACCAACACCTCCGGAGCCCACGCACTGAGGGTGGCGCGTCCGGCTTCGCTCTTGAGGGTGTGTGGCTGGGCCACGGGCAGGTGATGCGCCGCGGCGGCGCGCTTCACCGGGCTTGCGGCAAGTCTCTGGCCGCGACCCTTCGGCCGATCCGGCTGGGTCAGGACGCCGACGAGCTCATG
>CATPBM010000222.1 GCA_955652625.1 uncultured Steroidobacteraceae bacterium | reverse complement strand
GCCGGAGAGCTGCACTTTCGCGACGTTGACCGAGTGCCGGGTCAGGTCAACCTGCGTGTTGTTGACCTCGATGCGCGCCACATCGATGTAATTCTGCGCAGCTCCCTTGGGCCTGGCGCCGAGGCTGGTCACGGCCGTGCTGCGCACGTTGATATTCATGCTCACCGGACCGTTGTCATGGCTCGCGAGCTCGTAATCGCCCTTGATGGCGATGACGCCCGAGCTGATCTCGAACGGCATGCTGTCACGCAGGTAATTCCACAGCGTATGCGCCTTCAGGTCCGCTATCTCGAACGTGCCGTGCGAGGAAAGCGGGTCCAGACGCAGCATACCGTTCCAGATGAGCCGCTCACCCTCGGGCGATGCCGCATTCAGAGCATAGATGTCGCCCGTCGCAGCGGTGGTGCTGAAGTCGCGCAATTCGAATCCGATGGGCTTGAATTCGGCGTGAAACGGCGTCGGCCGCGTGCGGTCCTCGAACGCGCTCGTGCCGGAGATCACCGCCAGGCGCTGGATGTACAGCCGCAGGGGCGCGGATTTCTTTTGCAGTTGCGCGGGCGCGAAGCCCTTGCCCAGATCGGAGAGGTTCACCGCGCCGTCCCGGCGGATCACCGCGCGCACGTACGGCCGCTCGAGGAAGATCGTGCCAAAGCTGGGGCCGAGGCGCCACAGGCTCGCCCACTGCAGATCCACCGACAGCCTCTCGAGCGTCAGCATCGGCTGCCCGTCGGCATCGGGCAGGGCCACCTTGTTCAGTTCCACGTTGAGGGTGAACGGATTGAAATGGATCTCGCCGAGGGCAAGCGCGCGACCATAATGCGTGCGCACGAAGTCCTGCATGCTCTTGCGCGCGAAGTACGGTACGCCGAGGAAGCCCGCCACCGCGTACGCACCGATGAGCACGACGAGGATGGCGAGTCCGATGACATAGCGTCGATGACGACCCATGGACCCCCGCAGCATTCTTCCCGGGCTATCCTAGAGTATCGACGCCCCTGCCACCATGGCATGACGGGTCGGGGGAGCCGCGCGCGATGCAGGCCATCGCGCGCGGGCGGTGCTCAGCCTCGAATCGGCAGCGCAGCGTTCAATCGTCGCGGGGCTTAATGGTCACGATCGCCGTGGTCACGATCGCCGTGCTCATGATCACCATGATCATGCTCGCCGCGGTCGCGGTCCCCGTGGTCATCATCGTGATGACGGCGTTCGTGCTCTTCATGGCCCCGGTAGCCGGGCTCATATTCGGCCGATCGCACGAAATACACCGGGCGGTTGCAGGCCTGGTACTCGTGACAATACCTGTGCCAGTTCCTGGCGTGCTCCGGCGGTACGTGCAGATACACCGGCTCTGGCGGAGCTTCAACACGCTCCACGATCACCGGCTGCTCGTAAACCAGCGCCGGGCGCTGCTCACCCACTACGACCCGGCCGTAGACACCGGGCCTCACTTCACCGGAAATGGTGGCATTGATGTCGACCTGCGCTTTGGCGCCGGGCGCGAATGCGCCGAGAGCCAGCACCGAAATAATCGCGGAATACATCGCTCGCATAAAACCCTCCTTGGATACGGATTACGGATACCTGCGCCCACGGCCCAAACCATACTCTGCCACACTCAATGACACACGGGGGCCCCTGAACCGACCGTGAACGATGATGCGCCATCGCAAGCTAGGCAGGCTCGATGAGGCCCGCGTCGTTGGGAAGCCGGGGACTGTTTACCCTGCTACTCACTTTCCAGGCCGTCATGAGCTCATCAGGATAAGGCTTGAGCGCGGCGCGAGCCTGCTGCGGGGCGCCGTTGAGCCATGGCTCGTGGTCGGCCGCGGCGAGGATCGCGGGCATACGCTGCTTGGCATTGTGAACTTCGGCGAGCAGTTGGTTCGCCGGTACGGTGATAAGCGTGCAGGAAAACACGTGTGATCCGTCCTCACGGCGCGAGCGATCCCACAGCCCCGCGACACCAAACACCTCGCGATCGGAGAGCTTGAGGAAATATGGCTCACGCGAGCCGTCCGTATTCACGTGCGGCTCGTAGAAGCCCCCCATGACGAGGATGCAGCGCTGCCCGCGATTCCACGCATCGCGGTAGCTGGGTGCGTTCTCGATGCGCTCCACGGTGGCATTGATGGTGGAGGCCTTGAGCGGCACGCCGTACGCCCAATATGGAATCAAGCCCCAGCGCATCATTGCCGCTTCGCGCTCCCCGGAAGCCTCGACCACAACCGGCACCTGCTCGGTCGGCAGCACGCGGTAGCTCAGCGGATACTCCCAACGTCCGCGCCGGATACCCATCGCGCGCTCGGCCTTAGCGGCCTGCGCCAGGATGTACTTGCCGCACATGAACTTAGCTCGCGAACAGTATCGAGGTCACTGTAGCACTGTGTGGACGCGCGCGAGCGGCGCTGTCCAAACTCCCGCACCATGCTGCCGTGGAATTCCATCCAGAGGCTGCGCGATCATTTCGGCGACTACGTCATCGTCGTCACCTGTCGCACGTGCCGGCATTCACGCGAGATGTCACCAGCATTTCTCGCGCGGCATTGCCGCGGCGGCTGGGACGAGCCTATCGAAAATGTCGTCGCGAGATTCAGGTGCCGCTGCGGCAAGAAGCTGGTCGAGGTGCAGTTGGGTTTCAACCGCAAGCCGCGCGGCTGGCTGAAGAATCCCTCCTGAGCGCGCCGACCGCGCCGAGCCGCTTACTTCGCGGCCTGCGCCTTATCTGCGGACCCGGAGGCTCCCGGACCCCAGAAGTCCCGCCGGATGATGTCGTAGAGCGCGGCGGTGAAGCGCTCGGCCTGTGAACCTGCGATGTGCGACCACTCCGGCAGGTAATAGCCCTGCAATTGCCGGTAATCCTCGAAGTGAATCCCTGGGGCGCGAGTAGAGGCGAGCAACGCGTCCCAAGTCCGCGCGCGTGGGAACTCACGATTCTCGAAGGCGAGATACTCACCGTTGCTCGGCATACGCACGAACAGGACCTTCACGCCGTGTGCGCCCAGTTGCGCGACCGCCTTGGCCATCCGCTCGATCTGCTCCTTCTCGATCTTCAGAGCCTCCGCGGGCGAGGGATCATCGGGCGATGGCTCGAAATCCTGCCGCCAGATGCTGCGCGCCATCTCCCGATACTGTGGATCGGTCTCGAGCTTGCTCCACAGGTGAGTGTTGCGGTCGGCTTCGGTCTCGGCGAGCTTGCGCACCCGTGTGTGCGACTGCAGGCCAGGACGCTGCGGCCACGGCTGACGCGCGAGCACGCTCTCCAGCGCGTAGTCGGGGTCATCGAACGCCAAGTACGGCTCGATCAGACGCATCGACAGCCACTGGCCGACGCGCTGCGAGGGCGACTCCTTCTTGGCGTAGCGGATCGCGCCAGCGCGATACTGGTAGCCGGAAAAAAACAGATCTGGTTCGACCGCAATCACCAGGCGGCCAGTGAAATTCGCATCCGCCGCCAGGTCTTCCACGGTCGTCAGCGGCGAAGTACCTTCGAAGGAGAGCTGGATCGGGCGCCTGCCGTCCAGGCGCTCCCACACGGGCAACTGGACGTCGAAGTACAGGCGCGAGGCGCCCGCCAGCACCGTGGCGTTACCCTCGCCAGCATCGATGCGCCGGCGTTGGATCGCCCACAAGCCATAGGTGTTGGTATTGCCAGGCGACACGCCGTACGCCCGCCAATACTCTTCCCAGCCTGCGACCAACAGCGCAAGGAGCAGTACCGTGCCGAGCAGGATCCTCCCCCAGGGCTGCGCGGGCACCGGGCGCTCCGGGACCGGCTGCGCGACCCCCGGCCGGTCAGCCGCGGTCCGGCGCGCGTAGCGATTCGGCGCGCTCTCGCCTGCATGGTCCGGCACGCCAACCAGCGCCTCAGAACTGGAAATAGATGAAGGCATTTCCAGCCCCCTGCGCAATGATGATTGCAAAGGCCATCAGCGCCCAGACTACGCACACCGCCGCGGCCGGCGTGCGCGCCACGACCGACTCGAGCGTGCGTGCGCGCATCAGCCAATGTGTTAGCACGAGCCCACCCACGACCGCCGCCACGGAAATCAGGCTGAAGGTGGCGAGGATCGGCTTGGCGGCGGCATTCTGCCCCGCCATGCCGCGCAGCACGACCCACGCCTTGCCGAAGGTCTTGGCGCGGAAGAACACCCAGGTCACGTTCACCAGGGTGTACGTGAGCAGGCCCAGCAACACGAATACCAGGGGGCTCGGGCGGTAGTTGGCGAAGCGCGCGCGCAGCGCACGCTCCACGGCGAGATACAGCCCGTGCAATCCGCCCCACGCGACGAAGGTCCAGTTCGCGCCATGCCACAAGCCGCCCAGCAACATGGTGGCCATCAGGGCGGCATAGGCGCGGCGCGCACCGTGACGGTTGCCGCCGAGCGGGATGTAGAGGTAGTCGCGCAGCCACGAGGACAAAGTGATGTGCCAGCGTCGCCAGAAATCCGAAAATCCCACCGCCGCGTACGGGAAGCGGAAGTTATCCGGCATGGCAAAGCCGAGGCACAACGCCGCACCGATCGCCGTGGTCGAGTAACCGGCGAAGTCGCAAAAGATCTGTCCACTGAAGGCGAGCGTCGCGGCCCAGGCATCCAGGGCGCCCGGAATCTTGTCGCTGTCGTAAACGCGCTCGGCGACGCGCGACAGCAAACTGTCCGCCAGCACGACCTTGTTGAACAGTCCGAGCGTCATCAGCGCCAGGCCGAAGCGCAACTGATCACCCGTGGCGCGGCGCGGCTGCGCGAACTGCGGCACGAGCTCGGTCGGGCGCATGATGGGGCCCGCCACTAGGTGCGGAAAGAACGTCACGAACAGCGCGTAGTCGAGCAGGTTCTGCGCCGGCGCTGCGCGGCGCAGGTACACATCCAGCGTGTACGACATGGTTGCAAACGTATAAAAGGAGATGCCCACCGGCAGGACGATGTCGTAGTGCGCCGGGTGGTAGGCGATGCCGATGGCCGACATCAGGGACGTGAAGTTATCGAGCAGGAACTGCCCGTACTTGAAGTATCCCAGCATCCCCAGGTTCGCGATCACCGACAGCAGCATCCACGCGTGGCGCGTGCGCTCGCGGCGTGCTTTCACCAGTCCCTGCGCGGCGTACCAGTCGACGACGGTCGACACCCACAGCAGGATCACGAATGGCGGATTCCACGCCGCGTAGAACAGGTAGCTCGCGATCAGCAGGTTGATTTTCTTCGTGGTCCACGAGAAGGGCAGCGAGTGCAGCCCCAGGACGCACGCAAAGAACACGACGAACGTGAGCGAGTTGAAAACCATAGCCGTGTATCGCCCGCCTTGGTGCGGGTCGACGGGTGCTCCCGCGGGACGCCTGTTGGGCGCTTTTCGCCATCATGACGCGCCAGGGCGGCGCCGCGCAAGCGTGCGGCTGCACCGATGCAGGCAGCGCGACGGCAGGGGCGAGCCTCAGTGCATTGCCCGCCCCTGCCCTCGAAGAAAAGATGACTTACGAGGTGGCCGGAGCTGCCGCTGACTTCATCGCCGCTTCCGCCCGCCGCTTCATCTCTTCCGGCTCAACGTCTTCGACGTGCGTGGCGATAGTCCAGACGTGGCCGAAGGGGTCCTCGAGCGTGCCCGAGCGATCCCCGTAGAACTGATCCAGCACCGGGCGCTGCGCTTTTGCGCCGGCCTTGACGGCGCGCTCGAACACCCCGTCCACATCCTCCAGGTACAAGAGGATGCTGACACTCGAGCCGCCGAGTGAGCGCGGACTGCGGTAGCCCATGGAGGGATGCTCATCGGCCAGCATGATGACCGAATCGCCGATCTTGATCTCGGCGTGGCCCACACGGCCCTGCGGGTCCGCCATGCGCAGCATCTCCGTTGCGCCGAAAGCGCGCTTGTAGAACTCGATCGCATCGGCTGCGCCCTTCACGATGAGGTACGGCGTCGCCGTGCGGTATCCATCCGGGATCGGTTTTGTGGTCATGGCTTGAGCTCCTGAAATTTCTGCCTGCAGAGCTTACTCCGCGCCATGTGCCAGGTTAATGACGGCTCGCGGGCCAGGCCGGGTACCCAGTAGTCAGGCGCTGCCGGTGCTGGATGTCGTAGCGCGTGCGTCCGGCCGATACCAGATCCAGTACGCCGCGCCAAGCGCCCCCAGAAACGGCAAACCGAAGATCAGCGTCATGCGAAACGCAGCGGTGAACGCACTCGTCAGCAGGACCGCGGCCATAAGGGCGGCGCCGAGCAGCGTGGTCGCGGGAAAGCCGCGCATGCGAAAGCGCAACGGTGCCGCCTGCACCCGCTCACGCGCGCGGCGAAAGAAATAGTGAGTCACGAAGATCATCATCCAGGCGAACAAGGTGCCGAAGGCGGATATCGACACCATGAGAATGAACGCGGACTGGGGCGCGGTGACGCTGAGCACGGCCGCGAGTGCAATGCCGATGCTCGAAAGCAGCAGCGCGCGCACCGGCACGCCGCGCCGATTGAGCGTGCCGAAAGGTGCGGGCGCATGCCCGGCCCGCGACAGGCTGAACATCATGCGTGTCGTGATATAGAGCTGGCTGTTCATCGCCGAGAGCGCCGCAATCAGAATGACGAAATTGAAGATGCCCGCGGCCCACGGGACACGCAGCGCGCGCATCACCTTCACGAACGGGCTCTCGTCGATGCCGGCGTCAGGCCAGGGCACGATCGCCAACACCAGCGCGAGTGTCAGCAGGTAGAAAAGGATGAGCCGGAACACCGTCGCGCGGAAGGCGCGCGTGACGGCGATTTCCGGCTGCGCCGCCTCCCCTGCAGCAACGGCGATCATCTCGATGCTGAAGTAGCTGAAGAGTGCGACCAGCACCGCTGTCCACGCCCCCCACAGGCCCTTGGGCAGGAAACCGCCGTAGGCGGTGTAGTTGGCGAAGCCCACGGCGGTTGCACCGCCCGCCCCCAGGATGGACGGCGATCGCAGCACGATATACCCCGCGAGCAGGATGAAAATCACGATCGCGGTGACCTTGATTGTCGAAAACCAATACTCCACCGCGCCGAACACATTCACGCTGCGCGCATTCACCAGGATCAGCAGTCCCGAGAACGCCGCGATCCACAGCCAACCCGGTGTCGCGGGGAACCAGAAATGCATGTACAACGCGACCGCGGTTACCTCGGTGCCGACCGCCAGGACATTGCCAAACCAGTACGCATAGCGCACCAGAAAGCCCGCGAGCGGGCCGATGTAGTACTCGGCGTACGCCCCAAACGATCCGGAGGTCGGATGTGCGACGGTCATTTCGGCAAGACAGCCCATGAGCAGCAGCGCGACCACGGCGCCGATGGCGTAACTCAGCAATACGCCCGGACCTGCCAGACTGATTGCAAAGCCGCTGCCGAGGAACAGCCCGGTGACGATCGCGCCGCCGATGGCGATCATGGTCATGCGACCCGCCGTGAGGGTGCGGCGCAAACCACGCTCGCGCTCGATGATGTGATCGAAACCCGGCATTCTTTTGCTTGAGGGGCCTTGTTGGCGCGCAAGTCTACACCGCCCGCAACAGTGCTAGCATGACTGCCAAGCCGCCAGCCAGAAGCGGCGCCGGGAAGCCTGAGGGGATGATGTCCACCGCAAGCTCGCCGATTGCAGCCTCGCGGGTAGGTATGAGTCACGCTCGGGTGATCTTCGCTGCCAGCCTCGGCACGGGATTCGAGTGGTATGACTTCTTCCTGTACGGGTCACTGGCCGCGATCATCTCGAAGCAATTCTTCACCGGCCTCAACGAAACCAGCGGATTCATCTTCGCGCTGCTCACCTTCGCCGCCGGCTTCGCGGTGCGGCCGTTCGGTGCGCTCGTGTTCGGACGACTGGGCGATCTCGTGGGCCGCAAGAAGACCTTCCTCGCGACCATCATCATCATGGGAACAGCGACCACACTGGTCGGGGTCCTGCCGACGTATTCGTCGGTGGGCATCGCTGCACCCATTGCGCTCATCGCGCTGCGCATGCTCCAGGGCCTCGCCATTGGCGGCGAATACGGCGGCGCCGCGATCTACGTGGCCGAACATGCCCCGCCGGGGGACCGCGGACGCTACACGAGTTGGATCCAGACGACGGCGACGCTCGCCCTGTTACTGAGCCTGCTCGTCATCATGGCGTGCCGGGCAGCGCTCGGAGCGGATTTCGAGACGTGGGGCTGGAGGATTCCCTTCCTCATCTCAACCGTGCTGCTGGCCGTTTCCGTCTACATTCGCCTGCAACTCGCCGAATCGCCGGTGTTCCAGCAAATGGTGGCCGAGGGCTCGAGCTCCAGGGCGCCGATCCGGGATGCCTTCGGCGACTGGAATAACCTGAAGATGATTCTGGCCGCTTTATTCGGAGCAACGGCCGGACAGAACGTCATCTGGTACGGCGGTCAGCTCTATGCGCTGTTCTTTCTCACCCAGGTGCTCAAGGTTGAGCCTCAGACGGCAAGCTTCCTGCTGGGCGCCGCGCTACTGATCGGTACCCCGCTTTACCTCGTGTTCGGGCGGCTCTCGGACCGCATCGGCCGCAAGAAAATCGTGCTGCTGGGGATGGCGCTCGCCGCGTTGACCTACTTCCCGATCTACCGGGCCATCACGCATTTTGCGAACCCGGCGATCGAGGAAGCGGCGCAGCGCGCGCCGGTGAAGGTCCTCGCTGAGCCGGGCGGCTGCAGTCTGCAATTCGATCCGATCGGCAAAAAACGCTTCGTCAAATCCTGTGACATCGCCAAGGCCGCGCTCGCCAAGGCCGGCGTGCCCTACGCCACCGAGATTACAGCCCCCGGCACTGTCGCGGTGGTCCGCATCGGACGCTCCGGTGAAGGGGCAACCGACGTGCCCTCCTTCGAGGGAGCGCAGCTGTCGGCGCAACGCTTCAGGCAGGAGAGCGACACGTTCGCTTCCGGCGTGAACGGTGCGCTCAGAGCCGCCGGATACCCGGCGAAAGCCGATCCGGCGCGGATCAACTATCCGATGGTCTGGCTCATGCTGGTGATTCTGATGGTGTATGTCACGGCAGTCACGGGCCCGATGGCCGCGTGGTTGGTCGAGCTCTTCCCGGCGCGCGTTCGTTACACCTCGATGTCGGTCCCTTACCACATCGGCGCTGGCTGGTTTGGCGGGTTCCTGCCCGCGGTCGCCTTCGCGCTGGTCGCGATCACCGGCGACATCTATTCCGGCCTCTGGTACCTGGTGATAGTGGTCGCGGTGACGGTGATCGCCGGCTTGTTCTTCCTGCCTGAGACGGCTGGTCGCACAGCTCAGAGCGCTGCGGGATGAAGCCGGCCGCTAGAGCGCTTTGGCATACGCGACCCCGCATCCCCCGATGCCGCAGTACCCATCCGGATTCTTCGCCAGATACTGCTGGTGATAGTCCTCCGCGTAGAAGAACTCCGCGGCGTCGCGGATCTCAGTCGTGATGCTGCCGCGCCCGGCGGCTGTGAGGCGCGCCTGGTACGCGCGCTGGGAGAGGTCCGCGATGTCGCGCTGTTCCTTGCCCGACACATAGATCGCCGAGCGGTACTGGGTGCCGGCGTCGTTCCCCTGCCGCATGCCCTGGGTGGGATCGTGCGACTCCCAGAAGACCTTCAACAGGTCCTCGTACCCGATCTTCTTCGGGTCGTATATGACGCGCACCACTTCGGCATGACCGGTCTCGCCGGTGCAGACTTCCTGATACGTGGGATTGGGAGTGAAGCCGCCCGCGTAGCCGACGGCGGTCGAGTAGACACCCGGCAGCTGCCAGAAGAGCCGCTCCGCGCCCCAGAAACAACCCATCCCGAACAGGGCCTCCTGCAGGCCCGCCGGAAACGGCGGCACGATGCGCTGCCCGTTGACAAAATGAGTCTCCGGCACCTTAAGCGGCGCGCTGCGTCCCGGCAGGGCAGCCTCGGGGGCCGGGATGGTCGATTTCCTGCCAAACAGCGCCATGGTTCCTGCTCCTGACTTGCGGGGTAAGAGTGTGGGGACTGCGGTGGATCGACTCAAGCCCCGCCGCGAGAGGGCCCGATGGGAGCCGCGCGCGGCCGTGTTACCCTCGCGAACAGAGCCGCCGGGAGCGCTATAGCCGTGCTCAGCCTGTTCAGAATGCTGACCCCCGCGCAGCGCCGGGCCTACTTTGCGGCGCTGGCCGGGTGGTCCCTGGACGCGCTCGATTTTTTCATTTTCGTCTTCTGCCTGAAATCGATCAGCGGCGAGTTCCACACCGACGTCAAGGGCGTCGCGGAGGGGATCTTTCTCACGCTGGCGTTTCGCCCGCTCGGGGCATTGGTATTCGGCTGGCTGGCGGAGAAGTACGGGCGCCGCCCCATCCTGATGTTGAATGTGGCCAGCTACACGCTGGTGCAGCTCATCACCGCCTTCGCACCCAATCTCGCCACACTCCTGGCACTGCGCGCCCTGTTCGGCTTCGCCATGGGCGGCGAATGGGGTGTGGGCGCTGCGTTGGCGCTCGAGACCCTGCCGGCAAAGGGTCGTGGCTTTTTCTCCGGATTGCTGCAGGAAGGATATGTCATCGGCTACCTGCTGGCCTCCTTCGTGTTCTGGGGTGCGTTCGACTACGTCGGTTGGCGCGGCATGTTCATCATCAGTGCGGCTTCGGCGCCCCTGGTGCTTTATATCCGCTATGGCGTCGAGGAATCCCCGGCGTGGCTGGCAGGTGCCGCGCCGCGGCGCGCCTCGGCCGCGGCAATATGGGGCGCGATCAAGGGCTACTTCCCCACCTTCGCCTACCTGGTCGTGCTCATGGCGTGCTTCAACGCCTTCTCGCACGGCTCGCAGGACCTGTATCCCACCTTCCTGCAGGTGCAGCACGGCTACTCGACGTCGACGACCGGCTCCATAGCAATCGTCATGAACCTCGGCGCGCTGGCCGGCGGTATCTGCTTCGGAGCGCTGTCCGAGCGCCTGGGGCGCCGGCGCGCGATAATTCTGGCCTCCATTTTGGCGCTACCGCTGATCCCCCTGTGGGCTTATTCGCACACCGCGGTCATGCTCGCGCTGGGCGGCTTTCTCATGCAGTTCATGGTGCAGGGCGCGTGGGGCATCGTTCCCGCGCATCTCAACGAGCTGTCTCCGCCCGCGGTGCGCGCGATCCTGCCCGGCTTTGCCTATCAGCTCGGAAACCTGGCAATGTCGAAGATGGGGCCGTTTCAGGCCGGCATTGCCGAGCGCCACGGCGGGGATTACGCCTACATCCTCGCCTGGACGCTGGCGGTCGTCGCGGTCGCGCTGATTATTGTCACGCTGTTGGGCCCGGAGGCGCGGGCGGCGGAACTGAAGGTCTCCTCGTAAGCGACGCCGTATGGGCGGCCCCCGGCTCGCTCCCGGGGAGCGGGCTTCAATGTATTTCGCATCCCTTGACCGGCGGCTCGAGCTTTTCCTTGGACGTATTGAATATCTCGCGCTTGCCGCTCAGCTTGCCTTCAATCTTCTCCGTGTCCACAAAAGGCAGTGGAATAATATCCGTCTTGATGCCGACATGGCCGATGCTGTTGTAGGTGGTGCGTTTGCACATCGGGGTCAGCATGCCGGCCCCGACCGCTCCGCTCTGCGTCATCGTGATGACGTGCACGACATCGACGAATGCCACGGAGGACACGAGGAACACGCCGAGCCCGAAGCCTACGCGCGGCAGCTGCACAGCCAGGACGACGGCGGAGACGCCCGGGCTCATACCCTGGGTCATGGTGATCTGCGGCTCTTTGGAGGTGAAGGACGTGTCGTAGCTCGCCTTGCCTTTGGCATAGGTGAAGCCGCTGTCGCCGTTGAAGGTCGCCTGGCCGTCCACTGCCAGTGAGGCATGCAGCCCCGACAGTGCCATCGTCAGCAGGAAATCCGCGCCGACCTGCACGACGAAGGGAATCCCCCCGATCGGGATCGGCACGTTGAAATCGACCGGCACGTGCATCACCGGAATCTTGATCGCTTCGTTCCCCGGCTTGCCCAAACGACCGATCAGTTGGGCGTAGACCTTGCCATTGAGATTCTTGAAGTGAGTTGCGGCGGCGTCGATGTTGCCGTTCGTGAACGCCAGATGCGCGCCGGCGGTGAAGCCGTCCAGATCGACCCGCCCGCGGATGCGGGCATCGAGATTGTCGTCAATGATGTTCCACAGTTGCATGGCGACGCCCCGGGCCGCCTTCAGTGCGCGCTTGCGGGCATCCAGCTCGTCCTTCTTCCTGCGCCACTCGCCCATGATCTGCTCGGTGGCCTGCAGCTTCTGGATCTCCAGGTCGTGCTTGTTCTGCCACTGATCCTTGAGTCGCTGCTGCGCCGCCTGGTCCGTGATGGGATGCCCGTACTCGTTGACCTGCGGCGGAGGCCGCGGACCGTTGTACCCGGGATTGTTGCGGTTCGACTGATCCAGCTGGAGCTGGCCCATCTGCTTCTCAAAATCCGCGTCCGTGTCACGGATGCCCTTCTCCTCGTCACGCAGTTCCTGCTTCACCTTCTCGACGTCGTCGTGAATCTTCTGGCGATCGGCCTCGATGGCCTTGTATTCCGGAATGAGGCTCTTATCCCCCGCCCTCTCGTCCCCGCCGATGTCGCCTTTGCGCGCCTGCAACTCCACGCTGATACCGCCGAGGCGCGTCTTGTAGCCGACCGAATACGTCCAGCCGGCCTTCTTGCCCGTGTAGCCATTGGCGGACATGCCCTCGTCGTACCAATTATCCTCGTCCGTGTTGCTGACGGCGTCCGGGTCCGGCAGGTGTTCGGGGGGCAGATCCGTGAGCGAGGTGAGCACGAAGCCGCTCGCATTCCGTTGCCAGCGTGCGGTGCTCTGCGGCGTGGCTGGCTCCGCCGTCCGCAGCGGGTAGTAGTTCTGCAGTTTGAGCGGCGTCTCGAACTCAATTTCGGCGTTGGGTATCGCCTCGGTGAGCAGCACAGCGCTCGTGTGCACGTGGGTGACGTCGCCCACGGCCTCCATGGAGTCCACCTTGCGTACTGCGATGTCCCAGATCCAGATGATGCTCCCGGGCTTCAGTTTGGCTACCGCCGGTTCGTCGGAGGCCAGCGTGAAAGCCGTGCCATCGTGGCTTACGGCGCGCAGCGAGCGCAGCGCAGCCGCCTTGTCGATGGCGACGGTCGCCGGGTTCCACTCGACCCTGAACTTGGTGGGCTTCACTTCCTCGACGGACGTCAGGTAGGCGCGCAGCGCCACCTGGCTATCCCCGCGCAGCGGCTCGCCAGACCAGGATGCCCCCTTGGGCCCGCCCGGCGCGGCAGGCGGCTCCGAGCCCGCCGATGGCTGCTCAGATTGACGGTGACAAGCCGTGAGGGGCAGCAACACGCCTAAGCCGATGAGCAGCGGCGCGTACCGACGCCTCCGGACGCGCGCCTTAGCGCTGGAAACGATTGTGTGCATGATGCCCCCCTGCGGCAGCAATCCTGATCGCCGATTGCAGGAAAGATGCTACGCGCGACGCAGGACCGTTGCACAGCCAGCGGCGGGGACATTCACTTGGAGTTGGCGGCTTGCAGCCGTGCCGCAGCGCACCGTAAGCTTTCCGGGCCATGGGTATCAGCCAGCCACAGAACCTGCGTACTCCGCCCATCGAGAGGCTGCGCCCCTACGGTATCCGCGTGAGCCTTCCGGCGGGCGATCCATTCCGCAAGCTCCTCGGTCCGGAGTGGCAGCGGCTGCACTGGTACCCGACGGCCGCCGAGCGCGACGCCGCGCTGGCCGAGATGAGCCGGCGGCACGAGTACTCGCGCAGAGGCGACAAGCCCGCACTGGTGTTCCAGAAAATCGAAAAGCTCGCCGAGAGCCGCGGGTTGTAGAGTGACCAATCCTGCCGACTTCCCCTACGCCACGCACCTGGACGTCAAGTTCGCGCCATTGGCGATCGTGGACGTCCCCGCGCTCGTGGCCCAGTGCAAGGACCGCTGGTACAACCAGACCCTGTGCAAGGTTAATGACTCGGTCATCCGGCTGGGAGTCATGCAGGGCGAGTATCACTGGCACAAGCACGACGAGGACGATGAGTTCTTCTTCGTGCTCGAAGGGCACTTCATCATCGACCTCGAGGATCGCTCCATCGATCTGCAGCCACTCGAGGGATTTGTCGTGCCGCGGGGGGTCGTGCATCGCACGCGCGCGCCGGAGCGCGCGGTGATCCTGATGGCGGAGACCGCGGCGATCATCCCGACCGGCGACTCCTGAGCACCGCATCACGCGGGAGCGCACGCGCATGACCTCACTTGCCCCGCACAAACACCTGCGACTGATCTCCACCACCGGCGGGGCAGACGCAGCGCGGGAATTCCCGGTTCGCTTCACCTCCAGGTCGGATCCGCTGGCGTGGCTGCACAAGCCCGTCAACAGTTTTCGCTGGGTGGGGCCGGGCAGCGTGCGCATCGATGAACGCGGCCTGCAGGTCACGGCGAGGCGCCTGACGCTGCTCGGGCTGCGTCGAACCCGCCGGGTGATTCACGCCGCCGAGATTCGCGACGCCAGCCGCGAAGGCAGCGCCGTTCGGATCAACCTGCGCGGCGGGGCCGGCGATGCCTGGTTCCAATTCTGGGCTGAGGATGCGGCCGCGGCGGCAGCGCTCATCGCGCTGCTGCCCACGAACCGCACGGTCGAATTCGACGACGCATTGCAGGCGGCGAAAGCTGGCGGCGCCGCGCGTGCTCCGGCCTCCTGGCTGCTTGCCGGGATTGCGGCGCTGGTTCTGGCGCTGGCCTGGATGGCGACGAACCAGTTCGTGAGCCCGCCGCTGCGCCCGCTGCCGCAGCCCCGCACGACACCCGCGCCTGCACCGGCGGCGCGCCGGGAGGGCCTGCAACGGGCCGTGACGGACGCTTCGGAAGCCGAGGCCTTAGCGGCCTGGGGGGATCTGGACAAATACGGCAAGCGCTTCGAGGGACTGACCGCGCAGTTCGCCACGGCCTTCAGCGCGCTGCTTGCAGGCACTCTCTCGCAAGAGGATTTTGCGAACGGCCTCGAAAGGTGGCTGCAGCCGCAGTGGCGTTCCCTGGCGCGCGGGCTGCCGGCCGCTGGCCCGGTCTCACTACGCGCCCTCGCCGACGAGCAGCTCAGAGCGGTGATCGTCGATTGGCAGCGCGCGCTCGAGCTCTACGCCCGCGGTCTGCGCGGGCACGACCCCGATGAGGTCAACCGCGCTTTCGTGTTCATGCGGGCAGCGGAAGACCATGAAGCCCAGGCGCGGGCACTGCTCGCGGAGCTCGAGCGCAGGCGCGGGGACGCGCCCGGCACGGCGGATATCAGCGCGCACTAGCGCCGCGTGTAAACCCGGGCCCCGGGAAATCAAGCGTCTCGCTGCACGATGAGGAGCTCGCCGCTCACGGCAAGCTTGATTTCCTGGGGTGCTCTAGAACGTGCGTCCAAGGAACAAATAGAACGCCTGGTTGCCGTGCTCGTCGAAGCCGCTGGCGAGATACACCGGACCTAAGAACGTGTCCAGCCCGAGGAACAGGCTGGCGTCCTTCTGCGTGTTGCCGAAGCGCGCGTCCCTGCGGGCCTGCCACACGTTGCCGGCCTCGAGCGACAGGCCGAGGTAAGTCGGCACGTCGAGGTACCCCGGACCGCCACGGCCAATCTGGCGGTAATACAAAAGCCGCGCGATGCCGAAATTCGGCCCGGTGAGCGAATCCGCCCGCAAGCCCGAGAGGTTGAGGAAACCACCGAGCGGAAACAGCTGGTTGATGTCGGTGAGCTTGGCTTGCAGTGTCGTGCCGCCGGAAGCCGAGAACGACAGCGTGTCGTGCCCGAAGGAGTACGCGCCAATGTAGTTGAGTGTCAGCTGGTCGGAAGGCTGGCCGACACCCGAGACGCTGCGCTCCCCGCTCCACTGCAGCATGGCCTGCTGGCCGTGATGCGGGAAGTTGACATCGTCGAGCCGATCGTAGGTGAAGCGCACGAAGTAATTGCGCGTGTTGAAGGGGGGCTGGGTCGGCAGATTCGGATCGGACGGATCGCCGATCTTCAGCCGGAAGTGCCCCTGTTCGCGCTGCACGCCGCTGCGTATCTCTCCCCAGTTGCCGAACTGGCGGCCGAAGTCCACGCCGTAGGCGAAGATGTGCGCGCGATACTCCGCGAGCAGCGCCTGTCCCTGCAGCACGTCGAGATCGTGCGACACCTCCGCGGCATGCGGCATCACGAACCAGCCGGAAAACTGCGCAAACGGCAGAAACAGCTCGGTGGAAATCCGCGAGATGGCGCCGACCTGCAGGTCGGTCACCCATTCGCCAGCGTTGCGCGTGATGTCGGAGACGACCAAGCGCATCGCCGCGTTGTATGTCGAGTTGCCCTGGAAATCATCCTGCAGGCTCAGGCCGAAGCGCAGGTAGTTCGGTCCCTGGGAATCCGGCCGCGCATCGAGGGCGAGTCCGTAACGCTCCGGCGCACCGATCACGTGATAGTCGAGCGTGTCGAGGCCGCCGCGGCCATAAAGCGCGGTCACGCGGCGCGCCACCGCGTCCGGGTCGAGCGGCTTGCCGACCAGCTCCCTGAACAGGCTGTCGGCGGCGGGCCCGTAGCGCTCGGACCCGCGATCCAGCTGCACGAAGTCGATGCGCGGCGGCGGCGCGCGCTGCGCCTCGCGGCGCGCCACGTAGCGTTGCATCTGCTCTGCGCTCACCGCGAACGCTGCCAGCTGCGCGCTCTTACCTCGCGCTGCCGCCTCGCCCACCCCGATCGCGCGTGCGACGATCCCGAAGTCGAACGATGAGGCTTCCCCGAGCGCCGGCTGCACCAGAATGTCCCCGGGGGTCAGCGTTGCGAGCTGCACCTGGGCATTGCGGCCAATGAGGATCGCCAGCATCTGGTTGGAGATCACCCCGGCGTTCGTCAGCTGCCGGCGCGACAGCAGCGGGAAGCCCACGTCCACCACGATCACGACGTCCACTCCCATGGCGCGGGCGATGTCGACCGGGACGTTGTCGGCGACGCCGCCGTCGATGAGCAGCCGGCCCTCGCGCTCCACGGGTGCAAACACGCCGGGCGCGGACAGGCTGGCGCGCATGGCGCTCGTCAGGTCCCCCGCGCCCATCACCACGGCGTCACCGGTCTCGAGGTCGGTTGCCACGGCACGAAACGGCGTCGGCAGGTCGTCGAAGTTGCTGAAGCGCGCCACCGGCAGCGTCAGGCGCCGCAGCACCTGCGTGAGGCGCTGACCCTGGATCAATCCCTTCGGCAGCACGATGCGCCCATCACGCAGTCCGAGCGGGAACTTCACCAGGAAGCTCTCGTCCTCCTGCTTGCGTCGCAGGGTGAGGTCTTCGCGCGGCGGGCGGTCGCGAAACGCATCCTGCCAGTTGATCGAGGTCATGATCTTCTCGATGTCACGCGCAGAGAGCCCGCTCGCGTACAGCCCGCCAACCACAGCGCCCATGCTGGTGCCGGCAATCGCGTCGACGGGGACGTTCAACTGCTCGAGCACCTTGAGCACGCCGATGTGAGCGGCGCCGCGCGCACCGCCACCGGAGAGCACGAGCCCGATACGCGGCCGGTGCGCAGCGCCGGGCGCGGCACGCTGCGGATCCGTGATCTCCTGGGCATTGCTGATGACGGGGGCCGCGAGCCACTGAGCTGCGAGGAGGAAACTCAGTACCCCGAGACGGGAAGTGACCGCCCGTGTTGAACTCACGCGGCGAAGAATACCAGCATGCGGCCGGCGGCGCGCTCAAGGCTCGCAGCCGGCGCGCGCGATCGCGGATAATGCGGGACATGAAGCCGACTGCCATCCGGCTGCACGCGCCCCGCCGCGCCGCAGTGCGCATACCCCTGGTGTGGAGAGTGTGTCTGATGGCGCTCGTGTGCAGCGGGGCGCCGACCGCAGCGCCAGCCCAGGCGCCGGCGGTCAGTGACTGGGGCTACTTCGGCGGCGATGCCTTCGGCAGACGCTTCTCCAGCCTCGACCAGATCAACCGCAGCAACGTCGAGCATCTCGTGGTCGCCTGGACCTATCGCACGGGGGAGTTGGGCGCGGGCTTTGCGCGCGCCCGCAAGCTCACCTTCGAAGCAACTCCGGTGCTCGCATTCGGCATGTTGTACGTCGAGACCGGAACGAACATCGTGATCGCGCTCGACCCGGAATCCGGCCGCGAGCGCTGGCGCTACGATCCGCACGTCGATCGCGCGCGCCACTACGCCGAGGCG
>CATPBM010000221.1 GCA_955652625.1 uncultured Steroidobacteraceae bacterium | reverse complement strand
CTGCTCGCGCGACCCGTCATCGCCCGCGCGAGCCTTACGGCCGAGCAGGCCGCGGGCATCGTAGGGCAGCCCGCCGCGGACATCGCGGTTGCCTTGCAGCGCCTGGGATCGCTGGGGCTGCCGCGGGACTGGTCACCTGCGCAGGGCCTCGATACCCGCCAGACCGAGACCCTGCGCAAGATGCTGCTCGCGGTCGTGAGCGATCCGCGGCTGGTGCTGGCGCGGCTCACCGAGGAACTGGTGACGCTGCGGCATGCGCGCGCCCTGCCGAGCGCGGAACGCGAGCGGCGCGCACTGGAAGCGCGCGCCGTGTACGCGCCGCTCGCCAACCGCCTGGGTGTGTGGCAGCTGAAGTGGGAGCTCGAGGATCTCGCCTTCCGCTATCTCGAGCCCGAGGAGTACCGGCGGGTCGCCGCCGCACTCAACGAGCGGCGCGCTGACCGCGAGCGCTACATCGAGAGCCTGTGTGCGCTGCTGCTCGGTCAGTTGCGCGGCGCCGACATCGAGGCTGAGGTCCGCGGGCGCCCAAAACACATCTACAGCATCTATCGAAAGATGCAGCGCAAGCAGCTGGCCTTCGAACAGCTGTTCGACGTACGCGCCGTGCGCGTGATCGTGGCGTCGGTTCCCGAGTGCTACGCCGCCCTTGGCATCATCCACGGGCAATGGCCGTACATACCAGGGGAGTTCGACGACTACATCGCCACCCCCAAGGGCAACGGCTATCGCTCGATCCACACTGCGGTTATCGGCCCGCAGGCGCGCAGCGTTGAGGTGCAGATCCGCACTCGCGAAATGCACGAGCATGCCGAGCTCGGCGTCGCGGCGCACTGGACCTACAAGGAGGGCGGCCCGCGCGATGCGCAGTACCAGCGCAAGATCGAATGGGTGCGCCGGCTCCTCGAGCCCCACGAGGGTGCCGCCGGGGCGGACGCGGACCGCGACCTGATCGAAGGCATGCGCACCGAGCTCTTCGAGGACCGGGTCTACGTGCTCACGCCCAGGGGTGAGGTCATTGACCTGCCGCGCGGAGCAACGCCGCTTGATTTCGCCTACAACGTGCACACCTCGCTCGGTCATCGCTGCCGGGGCGCCAAGGCGAACGGGCGCATCGTGCCCCTGACGCACGCACTCGCCAACGGCGAGATCGTCGAGATCATCACCGGCAAACAGGACGCGCCCAGCCGTGACTGGCTGGCGCCTGAGCAGGGCTACCTCGTTTCGGCGCGCAACCGCAGCAAGGTGCGCGCCTGGTTCCGCAAGCAGAACGTGGGCGACAACCGCAGCGCCGGCCGCAGCATCGCCGAGCGTGAGCTCGCGCGCATCGGCGCAGGACCTTCGCAGCTCGCCGCGCTCGCCCAGCAGCTCAAGGTACGCGACAGCGATCACCTGCACCAGCTCCTCGGCGAGGGTGAAATCACCGTCACGCAGTTGATGCAGGCGGCGACGCGGCTGTTCGAGCCCACGCCGCGGCCGCGGCCGCGAGCATCCCGTCCCACCGCGACCGGCCGCCGCGGCTCGCCGGTGCAGATCGAGGGCGTGGGCGATCTGCCTACGACGCTGGCGCGCTGCTGTGCGCCGCTGCGCCCGCAGCCGATCACCGGTTACGTGACCCTCGGCCGCGGGGTCACCGTGCACCGCAGCGACTGCGCGGGCCTGCAGCGCATGCGAGCGCGCAAGCCCGACCGCGTACTGAAAGTCGAATGGACCGGCGCGAGCACGGAGGCGCTCGGCGTGGAACTCACCGTCAGCGCTTACGATCGGCGCGGACTGCTGCGCGACCTGACGGATGTACTGGCGGTTGAGCGCCTTAGCATCGATGCGGTCACCTCCAGGACCGACCACGACACGGGTGTGGCGCATTTCGCGCTCACCGTGGCGGTCAAGGACATCGAGCAGCTAGCGCGTGTGCTGCGCAGGCTCGCGGACGTGCCCAACGTCATTCAGGCACGGCGGCGGGGGTAGCGGCGCGCGTGCGCCGCAGCCTCAGCGGTTGAGCGAATCGATCGCCCGCTTGTCGGCGTTGAGCGCCGCCTCGTGCACGGCTTCGGCCAGCGTCGGGTGGGCGTGGATGGTGCGCTGCAGATCCTCGCTGCTCGCCGAGTATTCCATCGCCAGCACGGCTTCCGCGATCAGTTCTCCGGCCAGCGGGCCCACGATGTGCACGCCGAGAATAGTGTCGTCATCGCGGGCGGCGACAATTTTCACGAAGCCGGCCGCCTGCTCCATGGCGCGCGCGCGCCCGACCGCCATGAACGGGCATACGCCAATCTTGTACTCGCGGCCGCTCGCCTTGACCTGCTCCTCGGTGAGCCCGACCCACGCAATCTCCGGCGCGGTGTAGATGACCGACGGGATCACCGCGTAGTTAACCTCGCCATATCGGCCGGCGATCTGGTCGGCCACGCTGGCGCCCTCCTCCTTGCCCTTGTGCGCAAGCATGGGACCGCGTACGCAGTCCCCGATCGCCCAGACGTTTTCAGCGCCCGTGCGGCAGGAATGATCGACCTTGATGAAGCCGCGCTCATCAAGCTCCACCCCCGTATCGCTCGCCAGCAGATCCTTGGTATACGGCCGGCGCCCGATCGCGACCACGAGCCGATCGACACTCAGACGCTGCTCGCCCTTGGCGTCGCTGTAACTGACCTCCACCGCCTCGCCCTTCACCACCGCACCGGTTACCTTGGCGCCCAGGCGGATGTCGAGACCGAGCTTCTTCAAGTGCCGCAGCGCCTCCTTGGCGAGTTGCTGATCCGCGAAGGCGAGGAAATCCGGCAGCGCCTCCAGCACCACCACTTCAGCCCCGAGCCGGCG
>CATPBM010000220.1 GCA_955652625.1 uncultured Steroidobacteraceae bacterium | reverse complement strand
GGCGTGTCTGCCACAGCACCTTGCCGCTGGCGCGATCCACGGCGCGGAAGTCACCGTTCAGGCTGCCGTAGAACGCCACACCGCCGTCCGTGACCAGCGCGCCGCCCCAGTTCGGGTACGGGTCCGGAATTTCCCACACGGTCTCACCGGTCAGGACGTTGAACTTCTTGAACTTGCCGGTGATCCCGGGTTTCTCCGGATACATGTAGACGTTCGCAAACACGTAGACGGTGCCCTGCTGCGTATGCGAGCGCTCCTGGGGCTCATCTTCCATGCACCAGTTGTTGGTCGGGCAGTACGCCATGCCGGGCTCGGTCGGATCGATCGCGCAAGGCTGCTGATCCTTGCCGCCCATCGCGGACGGGCAGGCCTGGGTATTGCCGTGCGGCCCGAACGGCGAGTGCTCCTTGACCTTGATGGGCTTGCCGGTCTTCAGGTCGACCTTTTCCGCCCAGTTCGTGGTCACGTACTTGTTGGCGCGCAGCAGCGTGCCGTCGGCGCGGTCGAGCACGTAGGCGAAGCCGTTGCGATCGAAGTGGATGAGCACCTTGTGAGGCTTGCCGTCGACCGTGAGGTCTTCGAGCATGTTCTCATTGATGCCGTCGTAGTCCCATTGGTCGAACGGCGTCATCTGATAGGCCCATACGACCTCGCCGGTGTCGACCTTGCGCGCGAAGATCGTCATCGACCACTTGTTGTCCCACTTGCCGTTGTTGCATTCCTCGTGGGTCTTCGCGCCGCAGCGATACGACGGGCTCCACAGGCCGGGGTTGCCGCTCGATGCGTAGACGAGCTTCAGGTCCGGATCGTAGCTGTAGAAGCCCCACATCGCGCCGCCGCCGCGCTGCCACTCGTCACCCGGAAAGCTGGAAATGCCGATGTCGTGCCCGGCGGTTCCGTACTCGGGGTGCTTCTTGTTGCTGTTCTTGGTGAGGCACACGTCCTTGTCGCTGCCGGTGTTGTAGCACTCCCAGACCTTCTTGCCGTTCTGCAGGTCGTAGGCGGTGAACCGGCCGCGCGCCGCGAACTCATCGCCGCCGAAGCCGATGAGGACTTTTCCCTCGGCAATGAGCGGCGCGGGCGTAATGGTCTCGCCCTTGTCCGGATAAGCGTGCTTGACGACCCAGACTTCCTTGCCGGTCGCGGCGTCGAGCGCAATGACGAAGCCATCCAGGGTTCCGAACACCAGCTTGCCGTCCGCAAACGACGGACCGCGGTTGACGGTATCGCAGCAGGCGCGCGCCACCGCGGACTCATCGCGTTTGGTCGTCTTCTTGTAGTTCCAGACTTCCTTGGGATGATCCGGATCGCTCAGATCGAGCGCCTGGACGATATTCGGCCACCCGCTCTCCATGTACATCATCGGCTTGCCGTTGACGACGACCACCAGGGGCTGGCCTTCGTGGCCGCGCAGCGTGCCGCTCGATTGCGACCACACCATCTGCAGTTGACCGACATTCGAGGCATTGATCGACTTGAGGGTGCTGTGTCGGGTCAAAGCCTGATCGCCGCCAGGGGCCGCCCAGAGATTGGGATCCTTCGCACGGTCGGTGACCTCATCCCCGAATGCTGTTGCGCAGAACGCGCCCAGTGCCAGCGCGGCACCGACGGCACACAGAGTTCTATTGCGTTCGAATCGCATCGCAGTTCTCCTAAGACTTCGAGTTGTATCGTCGGGTGCATCCGTGGGCAGTGCCGCGAGCGCGCGCTCGTGAACATGCAGCTGCATGCCCGATCGGCCTAGCAACCTTCATCGCTCCCAAACGCACCCCTGTTCCCTGTGAAGTTAATGAGAAATTTGGACCGAGTATCGTAGTCCTGTTCACACCCGTCTGCACCGGCCGCCGAGTTCGCCACAAAGCGTGTGCCACAACTGACACAGGGGCCGGCAGCGCAATCGCCAAGCTGATGGCGCCGGTGGCAGCAAATCAGAGTTTCACTTCGCTTATCTGGAGCACGGGCGCCGTGTTGGTGTAGTTCGGAATGTCGGCCATGATCGACTCGGCGTGCGAAGCGAAGGCGTTCTGGAACGCCTCGAGCGAATCGAAATACAGATGCCCCGCCGCCAGAAACGGCGGTGGCGAGCCGGGCGCACCCCCGGCGAGGCCGTGCTCGACTGCGATGCGCTGCAACGGCACACCGACTCGTCGCTGCACCATCGGCATGTGAACCCGACAGTAGTAGTCGAGATCGAACTTGCTCCCGGGTCCGTTCGGATACAGGACGCTCACCTTGATCATCGTAGGCCCCTTGCAACCGCTCGTCACGGCGCGTGGACAGCCAGATCGCCGTCGACGTCACTGTGTTGCCCACACTGCGTCACCGCACCGCCCGCAGTGGGCTCAGAACGAAAGAAACGCGCCAGCGTTGATGGTCGTGGCGTCGTTGCCGCCCCCGGCGTGCGCCTCGCTCTTCACCCGGCTGCCCTCGGCCAGCAGTGTCAGGTTCTTGGTCAGCGAGTAATACAGTCCCACCGTCGCCTTGCGGTTGCTCGAGACCAGAGTGGGGTTGGCGGTCCGATCCGCCGCGTTGGCGAAGTCGAGTTTGCTCTCGCCGTAGTTCGCCCCAAGCTTCAGCGCGCCGATCTTATAGGTCACTTGTGCGAGGTAGCCGTTCGAGGTGCGCCTCTGACCCAGGCCGAACGCCCCCAGATTGAACAGCGCGGTCGTGCCCAGACCCTCGGCGTGATAGTAGTACCCGAACACCTCGAGGTTCTGCATGTCGAACTTGGCGAACACATCTTCGCCCGTGCCGGTGTAGTTGTACGGTCCCGTGGGAACTTCGTAGTTCTGCTTCTGGGTGATGAAGGCCGCCGAGAGATACAGCTTGGTGCCCTCGGAGAGGGGCAGCGTGTAGGTGAGCTTGCCGTGCACTCCCGGCGCCTTCTTCGCCTGCGTCGCGCCGGTGTCGGTGAGCGAGTTGATCGGATCGAAGATGCCGATCGTCAGATTGAAGCCCGAG
>CATPBM010000219.1 GCA_955652625.1 uncultured Steroidobacteraceae bacterium | reverse complement strand
GAGCTGCGGCGGCGCCGCAGCTCGGCTGCCGGCAGCTCCACGTGCAGCTCGCGCTTCAGGGCATCGATGCGAATTCGGTCACCCGTGCGCACGAGGCCGATGGGGCCGCCCACTGCGGCTTCTGGCGAAATATGTCCGACCACGAACCCGTGGCTGCCGCCGGAGAAGCGCCCGTCGGTAATCAATGCGACATCCTTGCCCAGCCCGCGTCCGAAGATGGCGCTGGTCGGGCTCAACATCTCGCGCATGCCCGGACCGCCGCGCGGACCTTCCTGACGGATCACGACGACGTCTCCGGCGCGCACGCGCCCGGCGAGGATCGCCTGCGTGGCGCGCTCCTCGCCTTCGAACACGCGCGCCCGGCCCTCGAACCGCTCGCCCTCGAGGCCGCTGATCTTGGCCACCGCTCCCTCGGGAGCGAGATTGCCGTACAGGATCACGAGGTGGCTGTCCTTCTTCAGGGGGGCGGACAGCGGGCGAATAATGTCCTGTCCGCTCATATACATCGGTGTGTTTTCGAGATTCTCCCGCAAGGTGTGACCTGTCACCGTGAGGCACTCTCCATGCAGCAGATCACCGTCGAGCAACATTTTCATGAGCGGCTGGATGCCGCCGATCGCGACCAACTCCGACATGAGATAACGGCCGCTTGGCCTGAGGTCCGCCAGCACCGGAACGCGCCTGCCGATGCGGGTGAAGTCATCAAGGCGAAGTCTCACGCCAGCGTCGTGCGCGATCGCCAGCAGGTGCAGCACCGCGTTGGTCGAGCCGCCAAGAGCGATCACCACGGTGATGGCATTCTCGAACGCCGCCCTGCTCAGGATGTCGCGCGGCTTCAAGCCCTCGCGCACCATTCTGACTACCGCCTCCCCCGCGCGCCGGCAGTCCGAACGTTTGTCCTCCCCGACCGCGTCCTGTGCCGAGCTGCCCGGTAAGGACAAGCCCAAGGCCTCGATGGCGGACGCCATGGTGTTCGCCGTGTACATCCCGGCGCAGCTCCCGGGCCCGGGTATGGCCGTGCGCTCGATCTCCAGCAACCCCGCGGCCGAGAGTTTCCCGGCGCCGTGCGCGCCCACGGCTTCGAACACGGAAATGATGTCGCGCCGCTGCGCTCCCGGGCGGATCGTGCCCCCGTAGACAAAGACCGCCGGGCGATTCAGCCGCGCCATGGCCATGGCGCACCCGGGCATGTTCTTGTCGCAGCCTCCGAGGGCGACGAGGCCATCAAAGCCCGCCGCTCCGGCAACCGTTTCGATGGAGTCGGCGATGACCTCGCGCGAGACCAGCGAGTAGCGCATGCCGGGGGTGCCCATGGAGATGCCGTCCGACACGGTGATGGTGTTGAAGAGCACGCTCTTGCCCCCGGCCGCGTCGATCCCCGCACACGCCTCGCGCGCGAGCTCCCCGATGTGCATGTTGCACGGCGTGAGATTGCCCCAGGTGGAGGCCACGCCGATCTGCGGCTTGCCGAAGTCCTCATCGCCAAACCCGACCGCCCGCAACATGGCGCGCGCGGGCGCCTGCTTCAGCCCGTCCACTACCACGCGCGAGTGCCGGCGCGGGTCAACAACCTTCTTCTTCATATCAACTCCTCGCCAGGGCAACGTGCATGCGGCTGAAGCCCAGCGCTCCGGCGGCCGTCATGATCAGCGGCAAGAGCAACGCAAACTCTCCGGCACCCTGGCGCCATCGCTCGAGGGCCATGTAGACCAACACGCCCGCGGGCGGCGCCAGGCCCCCGCGCACTCCGGTGAGGGTCACGTGCACGCCCATGTAGTGCTGCGCGCGGCCGATGGACGCGAAGTCGTTGTGCCCCAGATTCCAGCCAAGATTAGCACCTGCCTGCGCCGCGCCGAGCAGCACCGCGCCGACCCACAGCAGGGCGAGCGAACCGCAGAACACCCCCAGGCACATGGCCGCGCTCGCCAGCACGATCGACCAGCCCTGGCGCGAGCGGTAACGCACCACGTGCGAGCCATCGAACAGGCGCGCCCACCACGGCAGAAACAGCGGCTGGGTGATGAGCGGCACCACCGCGAGCAGCCCGATCTGCAACGCACTCGTCAGGTGCAGCTTCTCGGAGAACACGAGCACGAGTTGCGCGGTGAGCATGAGCGAGCCGCCGCCGAAGATGCCCATCCACAGCATGTACTCGCGGTAGGCAGGATCCTCTTTCAGGATTTGCGACAGCATCCTGAGGCTGAAGGGCTCGCTGTGCGGCCCGCTGGCGGCCTCGGCAGCCAGCAGCAGGAACTCGCGCCGCACGCGCATCGCGCGGTACAGCCATGCCCCGGTAAGCCCGGCGAGCGCCCCGCCGCCATACAGCCAGCGCGCATCCAGCGCCTGCGCCTCGAGCGCCCATCCCACAAGCGCCGCGGAGGCCGCCACGGCGATCGAGTTGACGATCACGATGCGCCCGGTAATGCGCGCCAGCACGTTGCGCGGATAGTTCGCCGTCCACACCGCCGCGCGCACCGTGAGAATGCCGCCCCACAGCACCCGGGCCGAGACGATCGAGATCACCGTGAGGATCAGTCCGCTGGCGGCATGCGAGGCGAAGGAAACGCACCCGACGAGCAGCGCAAATCCGGCCTGCAGTGCCACCATGAGGCGCACCCGCGCGCGCCCGTGCGCCAGGTTCGCCCACATGAAGCTCAGCACGTTGGAGAAAGCCGGCGCGCCGGACACCAGCGCGACGGCGAGGTTGACCGTGAACCGCGACGCGACGCCGGCAAAGTGCTGCTTGACGAGCACCGCGGCGGTCGCCCCTTCGACGAGGCCGAGCGCGAGCCCGAGCAGTCCCCAGGGAAGAATCTCGCGGCGGAAGATGCCTTCCGCCAGTGCGCTGGGTTTGACCGGGAGGGCTGCGGGCACGGAACCCAAGCTTAATGGGGCGGCGCCCGTCCCGCTCGTTGACAAGCTCCGCGCCCTTGTGCTCCCATCGGGGCATCAGGTTTGGTTCGCATCCATGACGCCCAACGCACCAGCGGCCCTTTTTCGTGCAGCGCTTCCCGGCGCGCGCGGTGCGCTGCTGCTGGTCCTGCCTGCACTGGCGCTCCTTAGCGGGGCGCGGTGCGGGGCCCTCGCGAACGCCTGACATCAATCAGGCACGAGCGAAGCAAGACACCTTAAAACCCCGCACCGGCAAAAGCCGCTGCGGGGTTTTTTATGTTTGAAAACTGCCCCCGCGGGCCTTCGAGGAGTGACCGATGAAGCTGTATTCGCAGAAAGACGTCGACAAGAAGGCGCTGAAGGGCGCGCGCATCGCGATCCTCGGCTACGGCAGCCAGGGGCGTGCGCACGCGCTCAATCTGAAGGACAGCGGCTTCGACGTCGTCGTCGGCGTGCGCAAGGGCGGCACCGGCTGGAAGAAAGCGCGCAAGGACGGCCTCGAGGCCGCGGAACCCGCCCGTGCGGTGCAGGGGGCGGACCTCGTCGCCATGCTGGTCCCGGACACGGCGCAGAAGGAGTTCTACCAGGGACTGAAGAAGGGACTGAAGGCTGGCGCCGCCCTGCTCTTCGCGCACGGCTTCAACATCCATTTCCGCCAGATCAAGCCGCGCGCGGATCTGGATGTGGTGCTCATCGCGCCCAAGGGTCCCGGGGACCTGGTGCGCCGCCAGTATCAACAGGGGCGCGGCGTGCCGTGCCTGCTCGCGGTCGCCCAGGATGCCACCGGCAAGGCGCACGCGCGGGCGCTCGCCTATGCGCATGGCATCGGCGGCACGCGCGGCGGGGTACTGGAGACGACCTTCGCCGAAGAGACCGAGACGGATCTGTTCGGTGAGCAGGCGGTGCTGTGCGGCGGCGCCACCGAGCTCGTGGTCAAGGGCTTCGAGACCCTCGTCGAGGCCGGCTACCAGCCCGAAGTCGCCTACTACGAGTGCCTGCACGAGCTGAAGCTCATCGTCGACCTGCTGCACGAAGGCGGCCTCGCCAAGATGCACCAATTCATCAGCGAGACCGCCAAGTACGGTGACCTCACCCGCGGGCCGCGCATCGTCAATGAGCGCGTCAAGAACGAGATGCGCAAGGTGCTGAAAGAGGTGCAGAGCGGCAAGTTCGCGCGCCAGTGGATCCGCGAGAACGCCGAAGGCCGCGGCACCTACCAGAAACTCCTCGACGAGGACATCGACCGCCAGATCGAGAAGGTCGGAGCACAGCTGCGCGCCCGCATGCCCTGGCTGGAATCCGGCAAGGCCTAAACTTGATGCTCATGAGCGCTCGTACACTCTTCGACAAGGTTTGGACCGCGCACGAGGTGGTGCCTGAGACGGCGGATACGCCCGCCGTTCTCTACATCGATCTGCACCTCATTCATGAGGTCACATCGCCGCAGGCGTTCAGCGTCTTGAAGTCACTG
>CATPBM010000218.1 GCA_955652625.1 uncultured Steroidobacteraceae bacterium | reverse complement strand
TTCTCCGACCCGCCGCTGCCGCAGTCGCAGATTGCCTCGCTCGTTCTCGCTGGCGGCTCGCTCGATTCGGCCAGCCGCTCCAGCGGCGCGGGCAACGCCGCGCTCGGGCAGGGCGCCGCGCTGCTCGCGGCGCAGCTGGGCTCGCGCGTCGGGATCCCCGACGTCAGCCTCGAGACCGACCCCATCGCCAACGAGACCTCGCTGGTGCTCGGCCGCTACCTGTCCCCGCGCCTGTACGTGAGTTACGGTGTGAGCCTCACCGAGCAGCTCAACACCTTCAAGCTGCGGTACACCCTCGGTGATCACTGGACGGTGAAGACCGAACTGGGCACGGCGCGTGGCGCGGACCTCGTCTTCTCGATCGAGAAGTAGATGCTGCCGCGAAAAATAGCCCCCTTGGTGCTGGCGTTGCTCCTGGCACCGTGCGGTGCCGCGCGGGCGCAGGTCACGCAGGCGTCCTGCCAGACCTTCACTCGCACCAGCAGCTCCGCGCCGGACCTCGTGCGCCGCTGGCTCGCACGCTCGACCGATGATCACGTCACCGTCTGCACGCGCACCGGCTCGGGAATCCCGGCGGACGCGGCGCCGCTTTACTCCGGCGAGAGCGGCGTCACCCGGCAAGGCGCAGTCTGCAGCTACTCGAGCCATGGCCTGACACGGGTGGGAACGGGCGCCGCCACCCAGCTGCGCCGCTACGAACGCAGCGACGCCGTGGCGATGGCGGTCGCCAGCGGGCACTGTCCGCAGCCGCACTCCGCCCCGGAGCGCTACACCGAGACCTACGATGTCAGCCCCGCGGCATTTGTGTCGATCATGGAGCTGTGGGCGGCGGCCGCGGCTTCGGCGCAGACCCTGGACCGCGAGATCTGCTGCGAAGGCCGCAACGCACCATCGACGGCAGCGCGCGACACGCTCGCCGCCGCCGCCACAGGAAAGCGCCTGCGGGCGGCGATCGATGCGGGCCGCATGAAGAGCGCGCCGGTGATCCGCATCGTGCGCGTCTCGGGCCGGGCCATGCGGCGCCGCTATGCGCTCGTCGTGGTGGACCCCGACGCGCATCCGGCCGGCTCCGCGTACTACGTCATCTACCTGAGCCGCTGGCTCGCCGGAGCGTGGCACATCAGCGGCGTCGCGGACGCTGCCAGCTAGAGCGCAGCGTCGCGCCCGCGCGCGACACGAGGCCTATCGCCCCCGGATCCCGCCCGCCGCTTGACTCTTGTGCATTAAAATGCACAATGCGCGCATGTTTATGCACAAAGGTTCCAGGGCATGCTGACGGACGCGCACCAGCTCGAGCGGCGCGGCGCCATCGTGCGCATCCTGCGCGACGGCCTGGTGCGCAAGCAGCAGGATCTGGTGCGCCAGCTGAAAAAGGCCGGGCACGAGGCCACCCAGTCCTCCATCAGCCGCGACCTGCGCGATCTGGGCGTGCTCAAGGCGAGCGGCCGCTACGTCCTGCCGCCCGATGAGGTGACGCGCGCCAACGGCGACTTCGGCGCGCTCACGCAGTTCGTGCGCCAGTTGCGCCGCGCCGGACCTTCCCTCACCGTGCTGCGCACCACCATCGGCGCCGCCCAGAGCGTCGCGGTCGCCATCGACCGGGCCGAGTGGCCCGAAGTAGCCGGCACCCTCTCCGGCGACGACACCATTTTCATCGCTACTGCCAGCGCGCGCGCGCAGGATGCGCTCATCGGCCGCCTGCGCGCGCTGTTTCGGATCTGATCATGTCCACTTCCGCCGCGCGCACGGGCGTCACGCCCATCGTCCTCGCCTACTCCGGGGGTCTCGACACCTCCTTCCTCGTGCCGTGGATCGCGGCAACGGAGCAACGCCCGGTGATCACGGTGACGGTGGACACCGGGGGTATCGATGCCGCCACCGCCCGCACGCTCGCCGAGCGCTCGCGCGCGCTCGGGGCCGTCGCGCACCACCAGGTGGACGCGCGCGCCGATTACTTCGAGCAGGTGCTGCGCTTTCTCATCATGGGGAACGTGCGCCGCGGGCAGCTCTACCCGCTGTGCGTGGGCGCCGAGCGCGTCATGCAGGCCCAGACCATCGCCCGCATGGCGCGCGAGCTGGGCTCGGACATGGTGGCGCACGGCTGCACTGCCGCCGGCAACGACCAGGTGCGCTTCGAGGTCGCGCTGCGCACGCTCGCGCCCGACCTGAAGGTTCTGGCCCCGGTACGTGACCAGGCCTTCAGGCGCGAGGACGAGCTCAACTACCTGCAGCAGCGCGGCTTGCCGCTGCCGCCGACGGGCGCGAAGTACTCCGTCAACCGTGGCCTGTGGGGCGTCACCATCGGGGGCAAGGAGACCCTCACCTCCGCCGGCAGCATTCCCGATGACGCGTGGATCCTCACACGCGATGCCTTCGCGAAGCCGCGCGCCGCGACACGTCATACGCTGACCTTCGCCCAGGGACGCCCGGTGGCACTCGACGGCCGGAGCGAGTCGGCGGTGGCGATCATCGAGGCGCTCGAGGCGCTCGCCGCGCCTTACGGCATCGGCCGCGGCATTCACCTCGGAGACACCATCATCGGCACCAAGGGACGCGTGGCCTTTGAAGCCCCGGCGGCGGAGGTGCTGCTGAGCGCGCACCGCGAGCTCGAGAAGCTGGTGCTCACCGGCCGCCAGCAGCGCATCAAGGACCTCCTCGCGCAGCCCTACGGTGACCTGGTGCACGAGGGACAGCTGCTCGATCCGGTGTGCCGCGACATCGAGGCGCTGTTCCTGTCCTCGCAGCAGCGGGTGACCGGCAATGTGCATCTTTTGTTACAGACCGGGGCGGCATTCATCGAGGGCGTAGAGTCGGCCTACTCGCTGATGGCGGCGTCGAAAGGCGTATACGGCGAGGCCGCCGGGGAATGGTCGGCCGGTGATGCGCTCGGGTTCTCGCGCATCGTGTCATTGCCCGGAGTGTTCTACAGCCGCGCCGGTGAACGCGCCATAACGCAGGAGAAGGACCGGTAACATGCAAAGCGGCATGCGCAGCGTGGTCGTCGACAAGCTGGCCTCCGTGACCCAGGCCTGCGGCCTGTCACACGAGGTCCGCATCGCGGCGGACATTCCCGCCGAGGAAGGCGTCGTGATCGTGGTCGAAGTTCTCAGCAACAAGTCCACCTACAACACCCTCGAGCTGGTCAGCGGCCGCATGGCCACGGTCGGCAAGGGCGATGTGGTCGCGGGTGCGCTGGGCCATCGGCGGGCGCTGTTCGGTTACTCCGGCCACGTGCCCGAGTGCGTGCAGCCCGGCGACGTCATCCAGCTGCTCAACATCGGCGGCGTGCTCGGCGTGTGCGACTCCATCAACCCCGAAAAGGGCAAGCCGTTCGATTGCCGCGTGCTCGGTGTGGCGCTGCACTTCCCTTATCTCGGCGAGCGCATCGGCGTGCCGGCGCGGGTGGGGCACAAGCCACTCGACCTCAACGCGCCGCTCGACACGCACGGGGTCCCGGTCGTCGCGCTCGCCGGCACCTGCATGGAAGCAGGCAAGACCGCCGCCGCCTGCGCGCTCATCGCGCGCATGCGTCACCGCGGCCTCACGGTGGATGCTTTCAAGGCAACCGGCGTCTCGCTGCGCCGGGACATTCACGCCATGGAGGACGCCGGCGCGCGCCGCTGCCTGATTTTCACCGACCTCGGCATCGTCACCACCACGCGCGCCAATGGGCCCGCCCTCACCCGCACGATGTTGACCCAGCTTGCCGCCGGCAAGCCGGACGTCGTGGTGTTCGAGCTCGGCGATGGGATCCTCGGCACCTACGGCGTCGACGCGATCCTCGAGTGCCCCGACATCCGCGCGGCGCTCAGCGGCGTAATCCTCTCTGCGAATGATCCAGTCGCGGCCTGGGGCGGGGTGAAGCTGCTGCGCGAGCGCTTCGGAATCGAGCCCTCCGTGGTGACCGGCCCTTCCACCGACAACCAGGTCGGGGTCGAGATCGTCACCACGCAGATGGGCGTCCCGGCGTTCAACGCCTTGAGCAACGGCGCAGCTCTCGGGGACTGCGTGATCGAGGCGCTCGGACTGGCGGCCGCGCCCCAGGCGGCCGCATGAGCGCGCGGATCCCCGCTGTGGTGCTCGGCGGCAGCGGCTACGTGGCCGGAGAGCTGCTGCGCCTGCTCGCCGCCCATTCGCAGTTCACTCTGGCGGCGGTGATGTCGGACAGCCAGCCGGGCGAGCCGCTCGCGGGCGCCTTCCCGCACCTCGCCAGCGCCTATCCACAGGTGCGCTTCAGTACCCAGCGGGAGGTGCAGCAACTGCTGTGCGAGGCGCCGCAATCGGCGCTGTTCTCGGCCGCGCCGCACGGAGTGTCGGCCGCACTCATCGACGCGCTCCTCACGGGCGCGGAGACAGCCGGCGCCTGCCCGCGCGTGGTCGACATCTCGGCGGACTTCCGCTACGCCACGCCGGACGGCTATGCGGCGGTGTACAACCAGGCGCACCGCGCGCCGCAACGCATGGCGCAGTTCACCTGCGCCCTGCCCGAGCACCTCGACAAGCTGAGCACGCCCCACGTAGGTCATCCGGGATGCTTTGCCACCGCCATACTGCTCGCCAGCGTGCCGCTGCTGGCTGCCGGGCTCATCACGCCCACGCTGTTCGTGAGCGCAGTCACCGGCAGCACCGGCTCGGGGCGCAGGCCGGTGGAGGCCACGCACCATCCGCTGCGCCATGGCGATCTCTACAGCTACAGCGCGCTGGCGCACCGCCACCTCCCGGAACTCACCGCCTGCGCGCGGGCGGCTTCGGGGATCGAGGCGGAGTTCGCCTTCATCCCGCACTCCGGGCCGTTCGCGCGTGGCATTCACGTGACCCTGCAGGCAGCGCTCAAGCGTGCGCTCGACACCGAGAGGCTGCTCACGGTGCTGCGTGCGTTCTATGCGCACGCCCCGTTCGTGCGCGTCACCGATCATGCGCCGCGCGTCAAGGACGTGGCGACCAGCAACTACGCGCACCTGTCAGCGGTGGTGAGGGGCAACACGCTCGGGGTGCTGTGCGCGATCGACAATCTCAACAAGGGCGCCGCCGGCGGCGCCATCCAGTGGATGAACCGGATGTTCGGACTGCCCGAGACCACAGGCCTCAGCGCGCCCGCGCCGGGCTGGACCTGAAGGCACTAATACAATGGCCAAGAGCAAACAGGCGCCAGCGCTGACCGCCACCGGGATTCGGGCCGCGGCCCGGCAGCACGATTTTCTCGCCCCCGTGTTCTCACCCTATCCGCTGGAGGTGGCCTCGGCGCAGGGTGTGTGGCTCACCACCAGCCGTGGTGAACGGTTGCTCGATCTTTACGGCGGACATGCCGTGGCGGGCCTGGGGTATGCCCATCCGGGATGGACGGCGGCGCTCGCACGCCAGGCCGAAACCTGTCAGTTCCAGAGCAACGCGGTGGCGATGCAAGTGCGGGCGCGGGCTGCACGGCGTCTGGTGCGCTTCTCGCGGCTGCCCTTCGCCAGTGTGTTCCTCGTGAACAGCGGCGCCGAGGCGAACGAGAACGCGCTCAAGGTAGCGCTGCGCATGACGGCCCGGGCGCACATCGCCGCCATCGAGGGCGGTTTTCACGGGCGCACCGCGGCGGCCGGCGCCGTGACCTGGGGCGCCCAGGCGAAGTGGTACGGATTTCCGCGCACGCCCTTCGACGTGAGCTTCATCCCGCGCCGCGATCACGACGCCATCGCCACCCATGTCACCAAGGATACGGCCGCCGTGATCGTCGAGCCCGTGCAGGGCGTGGCCGGGGCGGTGGATCTGGGTGCGCCATTCCTCGGCGCGCTGCGTACGCGTTGTGACGAGGTCGGGGCGCTGCTGATATTCGACGAGGTGCAGTGCGGCGTCGGCCGCACCGGGGAACCGTTCGCGGCCAATTTTTATCGCGTGCAGCCGGACATGCTCACGACCGCCAAGGCGCTCGGCAACGGGTTCCCCTGCGCGGCCCTCATGATGTCCCCAATGGTGGCCGCCTCGCTCAAGCCCGAATCCCTCGGCACCACCTTCGGCGGCGGTCCGATGGCGTGCGCCGCCATCGAGGCCGTCATCGCGGCCATCAAGGAACAGCGCCTCCTCGAGCGCGTGCGGCGCATGGGCGCATATATCCGCAAGACCTGCCTCGTGGGCCCGGTCACCGCGCACCAGGGCGCGGGCCTGCTCGTGGGGCTGCGCACCACGCGTCCGGCAAAGGAGATCCAGGCCGAGCTGCTTGAATGCAACATCCTCGCCGGCACGGCCAGCGACCCGCACATCCTGCGCCTGCTGCCGGCGTTCATCCTCGAAGAGGAGCACGTCGACGCGCTGCGCGACGCGCTGCGCGATCTGCCGACATGAAACGCTTCGTCGATCTCGGGGACTTCTCGCGCGAGGAGGTGCTGTCGCTCCTGGAGCTCGCGCGCCGCCTGGAGAAGCAGCCCGAGCCGCACGCGCTCGCCGGCAAGCTCATGGGCCTGGTGTTCTTCAACCCCTCGCTGCGCACGCTGGCCTCCTTCCAGGCAGCCATGGCGCGCCTCGGCGGCAACTCCTTCGTCATCAACCCGGGCCAGGGCAGCTGGCAACTCGAGACGCGCATCGGCGTGGTGATGGACGGTGCCGCCGCCGAGCACGTGCGCGAGGGCATCCCGGTGCTCGCCTCGTACTGCGACGCGCTCGGCATCCGCGTCTTTGCCGAAGGCAAGGACCTGGCGAGCGATCTCGCCGAGACCACCTTCAACGCCATGGCGAGCCTCATCGACAAGCCCCTCGTCAACCTCGAGTCCGCGGTCAACCATCCCTGCCAGGCGCTCGCTGACTGGAAGACACTGGACGACCTGGCCGTGCCGCGCGGCGGGCGCTTGGTGCTCTCGTGGGCGTATCATCCGCGCGCGCTGCCGCTGGCGGTGCCGGCGGCGGCGCTGCACATGGCAGCGCTGCGCGGCATGGAAGTGATCGTGCTGCGGCCGGAGGGCTTTGCGCTGCCGGCGGCGATCATGGAGCGCGCGCGGCGCGCCGCGGCCGCCTCCGGCGGCTCGGTGCGCGAGACCGCCGAGCGGGCCGAGGCGCTCGAGGGCGCCGACGTCCTGTATGTAAAGGAGTGGGGCGCGACCGATGGTTACGGCGATGTCGCCGCGGATCGCGCCAGGCGCGCCGCGCTCACCGCCTGGTGCGTGCGCGAGGACTGGTTCGCCGCGGCGCCCGAGTGCCGCGTGATGCACTGCCTGCCGGTGCGGCGCAATACCGCCATCGCCGATGAAGTGCTCGATGGCGCGCGCAGCGCCGTGCAGCGCGAGGCGTACAACCGTCTGCCGGTGCAGATGGCCGTGCTGCACCAGCTGCTCAGGTCCTGAACGGGAACGCCGCACGCCACATGATCATGCACAGAAGCGACCAGACTCTCGCCATCCGCGCGCTCAAGAGCGCCGCCCCCTACATCCGCATGTACAAAGGCAAGACCTTCGTGGTGAAGGCCGGCGGCGGGGTGTTCGCCGACAGCGACGCGACGCGGGTGCTGGTGGAGCAGATCGCGATCCTGCACTACTTCGGCGTGCGGGTGGTGCTGGTG
>CATPBM010000217.1 GCA_955652625.1 uncultured Steroidobacteraceae bacterium | reverse complement strand
GCGCCATGCGGTTCAGGTTGGTGGTGTACTTCTCAAGGGCGCTGCCGCCCTCGCCCTCACGCTCCGCGTCCCCGCCGGACTCCTCCTTTTCGGTCGACTTCTCCTCGGCAATCTTGGAAAGACCGTGGGAGATGTAGTTGACGACATCGAGGCGCGTGACGTGCTGGCGGTTGAGGAGGAACACCGCGTGGCTCTGCTTTTCGCTGAAGATAGCGACCAACACGTTGCCGACGCCGACCTCCTTCTTGCCGCTTGACTGCACGTGAAACACCGCGCGCTGCAGGACGCGCTGAAAGCCGAGCGTCGGCTGCACCTCGCGCTCCTCGCCCTCCTCGAGCCGCGGGGTCGACTGATCGATGTGATCCTTCAGCTCCTGCTTGAACCTGGTGAGGTCCGCTCCGCAGGCTCGCAGCACCTCACGCACCTTCGGCGTGTCAAGGATCGCGAGCAGCAGGTGCTCGACCGTCAGATACTCGTGGCGCGCCTCGCGCGCCTGGTGGAACGCATCGTTGAGACAGTACTCGAGCTCGTTGGACAGCACTTAGACAGACCTTTCAGATGCGGATGTTCGTAAGGCAAGCGTTGCGTTCGGCATAGCGGCACAGGCAGCTCAGGCCTCCTCCAGAGTACACATGAGCGGGTGCTGGTGGTCGCGCGCGTAGGTCGTCACCTGTGCCACCTTAGTTTCAGCGATCTCGTATGTGAATACCCCGCACACCCCCTTACCCTTCGTATGGACCTCCAGCATGATGCGCGTTGCGGTCGGGCGGTTCAGTCCGAAGAACTTTTCCAGTACATCGACCACAAACTCCATTGGGGTGTAGTCATCGTTCAGCAATACGACCCGGTACAGCGGAGGCTGCTTGACCTCCGGGCGCGCCTCTTCGACGACGACGCCGGTGTCGGGGCGGACCGGATGCGGATCGGGCATAAGGGTCTTTATAGGGGTCGCGAAACGGCAACACAAGCCTGCAGGAATGTGGAGTAGTTACCCCTGCAGAAACAATCGCTTGAGAGCGCAACCACGAGCCCCGTATGATTGCGCCGGTGCCGCGCGCTGCAAGGCACCGCGGTGCGTGTCCGTGTGGGGTGCACAGCCAGTCTTGAGGTTACCATTGAGCGCATGTCTTTAAGGGTATGAACGCCGCTTCCTGGCTCGAGGGTCTTCCCGCGCCTGAGCGCTGGCGCGCGCTGCTGCTCGAGGAAGGACCGCGCGTGGCGACCTGGATCCTGGCACTGGCGCTCGGCGTACAGGCGGCGATCATCGTGACCGACCTGGCCGGCGCGGGCCGCGCGGGGGTAAAAGTCCCGGCACCGCGGGGGGTGCGCCCCCACACGCTCGACATTGCCGCCATCACCAATGCCCACCTGCTGGGCATGGCACCGCAACCCCAGCAGGACGGTGCGAACGCCCCGCAGACGAACATCCCGCTGGTGCTCACGGGAACCATTGCCGGCAATGATCCTCAAAACGGCCTGGCGATCCTCGGACAAAGCGCACAGACCACCAAAGTGTATGCGGTCGGAGACAACGTGCCGGGAGGAGCAAAGCTGCATTCGGTATACAGCGATCGCGTGGTGATAGACCGCGCCGGGCAGCTCGAATCCCTCGCCCTGCCGCGCCAGAACGCCGGTAATGCCCCACCGCCCTCAGCTGCGGCGTTCCAGGGCGAGAACCCTTCGATCGAGCGCATGCGCCGGATGATCACCGAGCAGCCCGGGCTCCTCGGGGACGTCATGCGGCCCCAGCCGGTCATGGACCACGGCAAGATGAACGGCTTTCGGCTCTACCCGGGACGCAACCGCATGGCATTCATGCGCCTGGGGCTGCGGCCGGGGGATCAGGTGACGGCCATCAACGGCACCCCGCTCGATGACCGCGACCGCAGCGAGCAGATTCTGCACACACTCGGTAGCTCCAGTGAGGCGCACGTCACGGTCATTCGCAACGGTCAGCAGCAGGATCTCACCTTGAATCTCGCCCAGGTCGAGCAGGAAGCGGAAAGCCTGGCCACGCAGTCGCAGGCGGCCCAGGGCGCGATCGCGGCACCGGGCAATCCGCCTGTTGAGCAGCCGCCGGCGCCTGAACCGCCGGGCGGCCAGTAGCCCGGGGCGGGCGTGCTTTTCGGGGGTCCATTCGTGATGACAGGCTTACGTTCCTTTGCGGTATGCGCACTCGCGGTGCTGATGACCGCCTCGCTCGCCGCGGCACAGCAGACGCAGCAGCCGCAGCAGGCGCAGCGCATCACGCCGAACTTCAAGGACGCGGACATCACGCAGATCGCGGAAGCCGTCAGCGCCGCCACCGGCAAGACCTTCATCATCGATCCGCGGGTGCGCGCCCAGGTGACGATGCTGTCCGCGACGCCCATGTCGCCGGGAGCATTCTATGAAGCCTTCATGTCCATCCTGCAGGTCTACGGCTTCATCGCCGTACCCGCAGGCGGTGTGATCAAGATCCTGCCCGACGCGAACGCGCGGCAGATCCCCTCGATCGACCTGCCCGATCACGTGAGCGCCAGTTCCGATGAGATCGTGACCCAGGTGCTCGACGTGAAGAACGTCAGTGCCCCGCAGCTGGTGCCGATCCTGCGGCCCATGATTCCGCAGTACGGCCACCTGGTCGCTTACCCCGCCTCCAACATCCTGATCATCACCGACCGGGCGAGCAACGTGAACCGCATGATCCGCATCATCCGGCGCATCGACCAGGTAGGAAACCAGGACGTGGAGATCGTGCCGCTGCAAAACGCCGGGGCGGCCGAGGTGGTGCGCGTGGTGAACTCGCTCTACCAGGGCGCAGCCGCCGCGGAAGGTACGGCGGTCAAGGTCGTGGCGGATGAGCGCTCCAACAGCGTGCTCATGGGCGGGGACCAGTCGCAGCGCCTGCGACTGCGCGCCCTGATTGCGCATCTGGACACCCCGCTCGCGGCGGGCGGCGATACGCGGGTGCGCTACCTGCACTATGCGGACGCGGACAAGCTGGCGCCGAAACTCAAGGAGCAAATCACCGGCATTGCCCAGGCGACCGGTGGGCCCGCCGGGGCCGCCCAGGGGGGCTCGCCCATCGCGCAGGCGGAGAAGAGCGCCATGG
>CATPBM010000216.1 GCA_955652625.1 uncultured Steroidobacteraceae bacterium | reverse complement strand
GGTATGAGGCGCGCCGCCACCGCGGCGGCCGAGCCGCCGGAGGAGCCGCCGGGCACCAGGCGCGGGTTCCAGGGATTGCGCACCGGCCCGTAGTAGCTGGTCTCGTTCGAGGATCCCATGGCGAACTCGTCCATGTTGGTCTTGCCGAGCGAGATCGCGCCGGCGGACTTCAACTTCGCGACCACGGTCGCATCGTAAGGCGAGACGAAATTGTCGAGCATGCGCGAGCCGCAGGTGGTGCGCACGCCGCGGGTGCAGAACAGGTCCTTGTGCGCGATCGGCACGCCGGCGAGCGCGCCGCCGCCGCCCGCCCCGAGCGCGCGATCCGCGGCCGCAGCCTCCGCCAGCGCCCGCTCGCGCGTGATCGAGATGAAGGCATTGAGGGTGCCCTGGGCTCGCTCGATGCGCGCCAAGCACTCGCTCACCAGCTCGACGCTGGAGAACTTGCGCGCGCGCAGGCCCGCCACCAGCTGCGTCAGGGTGTTGCGGTGCAGATCGCTCACCCGCGCCTCACTCGATGACCTTGGGCACGAGGTACAGCCCGGCGGCGACCTGCGGCGCGTTCGCCTGGTAGTCCTCGCGGTGGTCCTGTTCGGTCACGACGTCGGGCCGCAGACGCTGCGACAGACCCGGCAGGGGATGTGCCATGGGGGCAACGTTTGCGGTCTCGGCGCCGTCCAGGGCGCCGACGAAGTCTAAAATCCGCGACAGGCTGTCCTGATAGACCGGGATTTCGGCTGCCGTAAGCTCAAGGCGCGCCAGGGCGGCGATGCTCGCGATCTGCTCGCGTGTGAGAGCCATGTGAGGGTGAGCGATGCGCTTGAGAAGTGAGAAAACCAGCGCAAAATCATACATGTTGCCTTGCTGAATGTCCTGTCGGTTGCTATGTTACGCGCCACTTTTGGGGGTCTCCCCGCCCGCACTTTCCGGTCGCTTCATGTTCAAACGCCTGCGCGGTTATTTTTCCAGCGATCTGTCGATCGACCTGGGTACGGCGAACACGCTCATCTATGTCCGCGACAAGGGCATCGTGCTGAACGAGCCCTCGGTGGTGGCGGTGCAGGACGAGCCCGGTCGCGGCGGCAAGGTGATCGTCGCGGTGGGCGCGGAAGCCAAGGCCATGCTCGGGCGCACCCCCGGGCACATTACCGCGGTGCGTCCCCTGAAAGATGGCGTGATCTCCGACTTCACCTACACCGAGAAGATGCTGCAGCACTTCATCAACAAGGTGCACGGCAACCGCACTCTGAGGCCCTCGCCGCGGGTGCTGGTGTGCGTGCCGTTCGGCTCGACGCAGGTGGAGCGCCGCGCCATCCGCGAGTCGGCCGAGGGCGCGGGCGCGCGCAGCGTCGCGATCGTGAGCGAGCCAATGGCCGCGGCGGTGGGCGCGGGCCTGCCGGTGCACGAGGCGCGCGGCTCGATGGTACTCGACGTCGGCGGTGGCACCTCCGAGGTCGCGGTGCTGTCGCTGAATGGCGTCGTGTATGCGAACTCCGCGCGCATCGGCGGCGATCGCATGGACGAGGCGATCATGAACTACGTGCGCCGCAACTACGGCATCCTGATCGGCGAGGCGACCGCCGAGCGCATCAAGCTCCAGATCGGCTCGGCGTACCCCGGACAGCAGGTGCGCGAGCTGTCGGTCAAGGGGCGCAATCTCTCCGAGGGCGTGCCGCGCAGTTTCACGCTCAACAGCAACGAGATACTGGAGGCGTTGCAGGAGCCGCTGCAGAGCATCGTCAGCGCCGTGAAGCAGGCGCTCGAGCAGACGCCGCCCGAGCTCGGCGCGGATGTCGCCGAGCGTGGCATCGTGCTCACCGGCGGGGGCGCGCTGCTGCGCGATATCGACAAGCTCCTCACGGAGGAAACGGGTCTCCCGGTCGTGGTGGCGGATGATCCGCTCACCTGCGTGGCGCGCGGCGGTGGACGCATTCTCGAGCTGATGGACGAGCTGGGCCCCGGACACTTCGGGCTTGAGTAGCGCAAGGAGCGCGCGAGCCTAAGTGGCGGCCTTCGGGACAGGAGCCAGCAGACCGCTTCAGGGGCGGGGCAGCGGCTCTCCCGGCTTTCGCTTCACGCTGTATGCGCTGCTGTCGGTGGTGTGCATGTACCTCGATCAGCGCCAGCACTACCTCGAGAGCCTGCGCTACGTGTTGCAGGCCGCCGCCTATCCCATCCAGCTCGCCGTGAATTCCCCGCCCGCCGCCTGGCGCTGGATCAGGGAAAGCTCCCAGAACCGCCAGGCACTGCAGACCGAAAACACGCGCCTGCGCGCGAGTGCGCGCGACCTGGAACTGCGTTCCATGCGCTACGAGGCTCTCGCCCGCGAGAACGACGCGCTGCGCGGCCTCGCCGCCGCGCTGCCGCCGGTCGCCGATCGCTGGCTGCCCGCGGAAATCGTCAACATCCAGCTAAGCAGCCTGCGCCAGCGCCTGCTGCTTGACCGCGGTGCGGCTAACGGCGTCTTCAAGGGCCAGGCGGTGCTCGATGACAAGGGGCTGATCGGCCAGACGACGCACGTCGGCCCGTGGAGCGCGGAGGTCATCCTGATCACCGACCCCGAACATGCGGTGCCGGTGCGCATCGAGCGCACCGGGCTGCGCACCATCGCGGTGGGCGCGGGCGACACCACCTCGCTCGCGCTGCCCTACCTGCCGGGCAACGCCGACATCAAGAGCGGGGATCTGCTCGTGACCTCGGGATTGGGGGGCGTGTTTCCCGAAGGCTACCCCGTGGCGCGTGTCACCGAAGTGCATCGCGACGCGGTGCAGCCGCTCGCGCAGGTGCGGGCCGCGCCTCTCGCCCACCTCGACACCGACACCGAGGTCATGCTGGTGTGGTTCCCCGCCGATCATCCCGCAGGCCCCACGGGGGGGGCGGATCCGGTGGGCGAGCTTAGAAGCGGCAACGCCGCCATGAAAGCGCAGGCCGCCCCGCCGAAGCCGCGGCCCGCGCCGTCGCCGACGGTG